>NZ_DASTRI010000001.1:0-105386 GCF_035761305.1 Chitinophaga sp.
GGTTGCCTGGCTTGTGTGAGTGCGGAGGAATGCCAGTGAGAGTGATTAATTGGAAAGCTGTTTCAGGCGCATACGGTTGTAGTTATTGTTGCGCTATCTGTTATAATTTTCAAAGGTATTTTCTGCAAGCAGAACAGGCAATGAGCGCGTATTTCGTAATTGGCCTTTTTGTATAACCGGCTGTTATTTTGTATTTGCTTACTTTTTTCTTTTGTACTTAATATCTACCGGTGCAACGCCGATAGTGAGAATGCCCAGCTTGCGGGCAGCTTTTTTAGAAAGATCTATTATTCTTCCTTCTGCAAACGGACCGCGGTCGTTGATTTTTACTTTCACAGAACGGCCGTTGGCCAGGTTCACTACTTTTACTTTGGTGCCAAAAGGCAGGGTGCGGTGGGCGGCTGTCATGGCAGACTGGTGAAATGTTTCACCGCTGGCAGTGCGGCGGCCTTCAAACTTATCGGCGTAATAAGAAGCTTTCCCGGTTTCGGTGATCTGGCGTGCGCAGGAACACAGGCATAGGAGGCATACAGCCAAAATGGTATAAGAATAAGAATGTATAGCGCGGGATATAAACATGCAAAAGGTTGTTTTACAAATATACTCCTTTTTCTATATGTTTGAACCCCCCGGCTGATTGCTGCACCTATTCAGATGCAGGGCATGGTCTTGTTTCAAAGCAGCTGCACGGTATCAGAACGGGTAGCCAATGGCAATATTCAGGATCAAATTTTCCTTACGCCAGTCAGGATCGCCGAAACGGATATCTTTAATTACCCATCGCTCATTTTCAGGCAGCCAGGGCTTGCGCAAGGGAAAAGCCAGGTCCAGGCGCACCACTACAATAGAGGCATCTACCCGCAGGCCAACACCCGCATCTACTGCTATTTCCTTTAAGAAGTGACTGGTAAATGTTCCGCCGGGGCGGTTAACATTTTTCTTTTGCAGCCAGATATTGCCGGCATCTATAAACACTGCGGCATTTAATACACTTGCCAGGTGCATGCGCAGCTCCGAGTTAAACTCCAGCTTAATATCGCCTGCTTCATTAGCCAGGTAGCGGCTGGTGGTATCGCGGTAGCTGCCAGGGCCCAGGGTACGGGCCCGGAAGCCGCGCAGGCTGCTGCTGCCACCGGTAAAATATTGTTTAACAAAAGGCAGTGTGGCAGAGTTGCCGTAAGGCAGGCCATAACCGGCAAAAAAGCGGTTCACCCATACATTGCCCTTGCTCAGCTGCCAATAGTGGCGCACATCGCCGCCCAGCCTTATATACTGTGCAAAGGGATTACCAAAAATGGTTCTGCCGCTATCGCCTTTAGGTATTATAAGCCCGGCTATGTTACCGGATATATCCACATTGCCGTTCAGGTAAAAGCTGTGTATGCGGTTGGGTTCCTGGTTATTATAGGTAGCACTGTAATTAGCTCCCAGTATAAATTGCTTTTCTATGGACCGCCGCTGTACAGGATCTACCTTCAAAATGCTATCGTATGCCGGGGTGGTATTGGTAGGCAGCACATAGGTAACTGCTACGGGAGCCCAGGTATGCTCCAGGAAACGGGTTTGCTTCCAAAGGTACTGCCACTGGAACGTATAAGCATTAAGGTTATACAGGTTTTGCCGGCTATACAGCTCATAGCTGGCGCTGATGCGGGTACGCGGTACATAAGGCGTTCGTATGTTTAGCAGCCTGCGGAAAGGTAAAATAAAACGCGGTACGGTTAAGGCAACCTCACCTTTCAGGCTATACGAATTGCCGCCTACTATCTGCCCGCCGCCGGTTTGCCACTCCATGCCGCCGGAGGCGGATATTTCCAGCATATTGGCGGCCCGCCGCCAGTTACGGTTACGTTCTGTTATCTTTATTTCAGAACCCACAAAGTTGTTGGATTTGGAGGTACCCCGCAGCTCGGCCTGCAGTGAATATTGCGGGTAAGGCGTAAGGTAAAAACTGGCATCCAGCCGGCCGGTATCTGCCAGCATCCGGTTGGTGCTGCTATCCTTTTCCCGCACTGTGCGGAACTGGCCTTTCACAAATTTAAAAACGCCCAGGCCAATAAGGCGCTGCAGGGTAATATCATGTGAGCTCAGGCGGTACAGGCTATCCGGCCGCAGGAATACGGCGCGCCGGAATATTTTAGGCTTGAACTTACTTTCCGGATCAACAATACGGAAGTTGCGGTACACCATTACCTCTCCCCTGCTGCTACGCGTTAGCGAGTCCTGCTCCAGCGAGTAATTGGGAAACAGGGTTATCCTGCGCATATAGTAAGGCCGTTTAGCCAGGGGCGATACATCTTTTTTTACGGTTACATACATATTCACGGTACCGTTATGCTGCGTACTGTCTACCTCTACCAGCAAATGATCGGCTGTAAAGTAATAATAGCCCTGTTCTTTCAGGCGGTTGTGCAGGCGCTCCCTTTCTGCCTTCACACTATCCAGGCTGTAAGGTTCGCCAACAACCAGGGAGGAATGATCTGTTGAGGCGTCAATGGCTTTTCCCAGTTGCGTACTGTCCGTTTCGTAGGTAACGCTGTTAATAGTGTAGCGCAGGCTAGGAGTGGCCGTGTATACAGCGCTGGATTTTTTCCTGCCTTTGTATTTAATGGCCGATGCTACATCTGCCTGGAAATAGCCATGATCTACCAGGTATTGCTCCAATACATTGGAGGTATAATCGCGCTTTACGGCGCTTAGCAGCACCGGCGGCTCGCCCCACTTTTCCCTTAGCAGGTAATTAAGGCCTTTTCCTTTGGGCTTGTTACCCAGGTTATACAGCCACAGGCGAATGGGCATGCCCAGGAATTTGCGGTTGGGTTTGGGCCGCACGCTGCCTTCCAGCCCACCTTCCAGCGTAGCGTAATCGCGGGGCTTTTTTCCTTCCCATTTAACGGTGGCGCCGGTGTACAGGCGGTCGCCCTCCGGCACCGTACGGGTAGTGCTGCAGGCGCTGATGCAAAGGGCCGCCATTAGCAGGATGATATGTGAATAGTTCGTTCGCAATATGCTATGATTTCTTATTGGCGTTTTTCTTCCGGTCACTGGCTTTTTGCCGGCGCTGCGTTTGTTTTTTCGGTGGCTTCTTGGCCTTGCCCAGTATTTCGCGGAACTGGTCAAAATCCAGCACTATCATAAACGCTGCGCCTGTTTCCACCACCTGGCCTTCCACTACGGTTTCATTGGTGCTGCGCTGGTAAACGCGTACCCGGTAGCGCCCGTCGCGGGTAAGCTTGTAATCAACAGACACATCGCCTACCAGGTTTTGTGTATTGCTGGTGGCGGCATCGCCTTCGAGCAGCACATTAGAACCCACGGACACGGTTAAACGATCATTAAACAGGGCTTTGGACACGCCTACATTCAGCGTGGTATTTTCTTTGGCGCTGCCAGTAGAATAGTCTTCATTCTGCTGCAGGTCAAAATTGATGTCTACCCCTTTAATGAGATTGCCGGCCAGGTTATTCAGCTGCTGCGAAAGTATTTTGCTTACGCTTTTGCGCGCCTCCCGGCCAACATTCACACCCTCACTTTCCGTAGCGCCGGGATCATCGGGGATAAAGGAGTTCAGCACCAGCAGGCCCATTACCTGTTTGTTCAGCTCAGACTCTATCTGGTTTATTTGTTTCAGGCGGTTGTACACGCTGCCGCTAAACGCATTACGCTCTGCCTCCGGCATATCCAGCATAAAGGAGATCTGGGGTTTCAGCAAATCGCCTTTGATATACATATACACTTCAAAAGGCAGGCGCTGGCGGTAGCGGTTCCGGTCTATATCAGACATATTGGAAAGCTGGTCCGATACCAGGTCTGCCGCCGGCGCATTTACCGTGTACTTGGCGGTAATATCCAGCATGGCATCCATGGCATCGCCATTAAAGGTGATGGCGCTGCCTTTTTCAATGGCAAAGGAACGTTTTATTAACTCGTACAGCGACATCTGGTATTTACCTTCCTGTATCTCGTAACGGCCGGTGAGGCTTAGCTTGCTGCTGGCATCCAGCGTGGCATTCAGATTGGTTGTGCCTTTGGCCTCTACATAATCACCGTTCTGCTGGTCAATAATAATCTTGATGGTGGATTCAGGCGTAATTTCGGCATTACCGCTAAAGTTAATACCCGTAAGGCGGGGGTTCTGAAACCGGGTACTGTCCTGCTTTTTAACGAGCACTGAGTCCAGGGGCTGATCCTTATCCACAAACACCATTACGCCTTCGCGGTTGGCCACGCCGGGGTTTTCTTCCGGAATGGTAAAGGTTACGTTGGATTTATCACGCAGCTTAACGTAAGCGTCTACACGCGGAAGGTCCAGGTTACCTCTTACCCTGATGCGGCTGTCGATATAGGCGGGGCCATACACCATCTGATCCGGATCCTGCTGCTTGCCCAGCACCATAAAGTTATCTGCGTTTACATCCAGGTTAAAGCGGTAATTATTGAAGTCAACGGTGTTTACGCGTCCGTCTACCACCAGCTTATTACCCAGGCTGTCTGCTATTACGAATTTGTTAAAGGCAATACCCCTTTCATCCAGCGTAATCTGCTCATTGGGCAGGGTTAAAGGCGCGCCAATGTAGGTAATGGTTCCGCCGGCATCGTTAAAATGCAGGTGGCCAAGCACCCTGGGCTTATCCATAGTGCCTGTTATATTAAACTGGCCGTCGGCGCTGCCGTGCATGCGCACAACGTTGCCAAAGGTAAACGGCTCTATAGCGGCCATGTTCAGTCGGTTAATGTTTATATCGGCATTAATGGCGGTATCATAAGTAGCTTTTACATCCAGGCTGTTATTATTCCCTTCCAGCGCGGCATTTACCGCATAAGCATTGGGGGCGGGTGTTTCAAGGCTGGCTGTTAAGGTGCCCAGGCCGGCGTTCCTGAAGGTAAGACTGTCTATTTTCAGCGTGCCGGCTACCAGCGGCGCCTTATCCAGGTTGCTTACATGGGCCTGCATATTCAGCACGCCATTCGCCAGCATGGTATCGGCAGCCAGCAGGCCGGTAATGGTGGATAGCTGAAAATCTTTAATAGTTGCCTGTAACGCAGGCAGGCTGCTGCTACTGGTATCGGGTACGGTTTGTAATTGAATGCTTTGCTTCCTGGAAGATAATTTAAGATTGGCGCTGTCCGGCATGCCGTTGTGCAGGCGTACCAGGTTACTGTCGGCCACCGTCCATTGCTGTTTATTCAGCAGCAGCGCGGGTTTTAATGAAATAGCCGTTACATTGCCGGGCATAAACTGCACCTGGCCGCCTACCTGGTATTTGGGTTTGCCATCACCGTCATTTGCATTCAGATCCCAATGCAGTTTACCTATGTTGGCATTTGCCAGCAGCTCTGTATGGTTCAGCGGCAATACGGGATGGTGCAGCGCAGCCACCGACAGGGCGGCCTCCATGGCAGTGTCCTGTATATGGGCGGCCAGCTTTAAGCTATCAATATGGAGCGAGTCGTAAGCCAATGCGGGCAGGCTGGCCTGCATTACCAGCAGGCTGCTATCTGAGTTTAGGCGGCCGGTAATATTCAGCGGCTGCATGCGCAAAGTGGGCGCCATGGCCCGCAGCGCGCGGGGCCATATGAGGGAGGCGGTCCACTGCAGCTGCTGGTGCGGCGGCAATGTAATTATACGGGCGCTGTCCAGCGGCTGTAAGGGCTTGCTGATAATATTGCCAAAGGCGGCGCCTACTTTTGTAAAATCAATGTTGCCCATGGCGTTTACGGAACCAAAGGGCCCCTGCAGGCTCAGTAGCTGCTGATCCTGGTAGTCGGCTGCCAGCGCAATCGTGTCTATGGGAAATACCTGGCCATTGGTGGCAATTTGCCAGCCAACCAGGTCGGCGCTGCCTATTACCCGCGTAGGAGTAAGGCTGCTGAAATCGGCCACCAGGTTACCTTTGAGCTGTAATGGCTCTGCATACAAATGGGTTGCATACAAGTCGGCCCTGGACAGCTGCAGGTTGGCCTTCAGGTTTTGCAGCAGGGTGTCCTGTATATGACCTGCCAGGTCGAATATTACGTTCATGGCAGTATCGTTGCTCCGGCCTGCTGCATTAAAGCTGCCGTTCTGTATGCCCGCTTTCATATTCACATCGCGGTACGTATAGCCGTTATAGGTAGCGCTATTCACCACCAGGGCTGCATTGGCCGCCATGGTGTTCAGGTCATACCCGTGGCCCTGGGCCTCCAGCCGTCCGTTGATCCAGCCCAGGGTGGTATCGTACAGCATACGGCCGGGGTTTATATGAAAGTTGGGCACATTTACGGTGTAGCTGCTGCGCAGGCTATCCACGATGTTTACCAGGTGGGCGGTAAGGGTGGCATTGGCCATATCGCTTTTCAGCTGCAGCGCTGTTTGCATATCTGCCATGCCACCTTTGAAGGAGCCGGTAATAAGCATTTGCTCCGGCAGGCGGGGCGTATCGGGCATGGTGCCGGCCGGCAGCCACGCACGCAGCGGCTTGTTACCGCTTTGCAGCAGCAGCTCCGGCAGGTTGGCGCGAATACTGTCTGTATTCTGTGAATAAAATATCTCCCCTTTGGTTTGCACCAGGTTGCCCACATTATCTTTTATATACAGCAGCGGAATTTCCAGGCGCGACATGCTGCCCCTGATCATGGCATGTATCATCAGCTGCTTGTTCCACAGGGGCTGCATGTTCTTATTGGTACGGGCATCCGGCACAAAAGGCAGGAACTCGCCCAGGGTAATGTACGTTGAGTCGAGGTTGGCGCGCAGCTGCAGCTGGTCCAGGTGATCGGCCACTGTTGCCCAGGAAGGCACGGTAACGGCTATTTGCTTACGTAGCACTGAGTGGTTGGTTTCCACCAGCAGATCCTGCAGGGAAAGTATTTTGGGGGTGAACAAAAAGTTCATGTGCGCATGCTTTACAGCGAAGCCGGATTGTTCGCGCATGCTCAGCTGCTGCAGCACCGCGCTTATAGTATCTGCATTGTAGTTAATATCCTTTACATGGGTATTAAAGTCCCGGATGAACAGGTGATTATAATCCGGGTTGTTGCTGCCGGCGCCGCGGGGCGCAGGGCCGGTATTGTTATCGTACTTAACAACCAGCTGTTCTATTAAAGCTTCGCCGGTAGCCATGGTCCAGGTGTTGGGCGCACTGCTGTCCGGCACAGGCGCAGCCGTATCTTTAGGCATGAACATAGCTACCACGCCCTGTGTATGATTGAGGCGAATATTGCCCACCTGTATATGGGTAGAGTCCTGGTCGATATTGGCGTTGGTAACCTGTAGTGCGCCTACCTTCCAGGCGGTAGACATGCCAATATCTTCACTTTCATACCAGAAGGTGCTGTTGCTTAGCTTCAGCTTTTTAAGCAGCAGGTGAAAAGGGGTAGCGGCGGTATCGGCCGGTGGCGGCGGTGGCGCGGCAGCGGCGGTTATTTTGGGGCGGTAAGCCTGGCGGAAAAAGCCCGTAAGCCCATCCAGCGTAATGCCGCGGAAGGCATATACGCCGTCATTCACCAGCAGATCGTCGGGGTCTACCTCCAGGGTTTTCCAGTGCAGCACAGCGTTCATGCCGCCCAGGTCGTCCACATAACGGAGGCGTACCTGGCGCAGGGCAACATCCCTGATGCGGAACTGCATGGTTGTGCCGGTTTCGGAAGAAAGCGTGTCCGGCGTGGTATCGGGACTGATAAACGCATCTACAACAAACTGGTAGTTGAACGTACTGTCGGCACCATGGCGGTATACGTTTACCAGTACGGTGTCCCATTCAAGCTTATTGATATTTAACTCATTGTTAAGCAGGGAAAGGAGGTTGTAATGCACTTTCAGCGACCCGGAAAACAGGAGGGCCTGGTTGGCTGTATCTGCAACAAACACATTGCGCAGCTCCAGGTACTGCCAGCCACGGGCCCGCAGGTAGCCGATCTTTACCCGGGTGTGCAGCTTATTTTGCAGGTATATTTCTCCCTGCCTGCGCAGGTAATCCTGTACGGGGGCAAGCTGAAAAAGCAATACGGCCATTACCGGCAGCAGTAATATGCCAATAATGATCCATAAAAGCCAGCGCCACCAGGGGCGACCATGATGAGGTTTATCTTTGGTACTTTCGGGTGCTGTCACTATGAAATGTTACACGGTAATTTACTGAAAATAAATGCTTTGCCAGCTGTATGGCTGTAAAAAGGAAGAGGTAGCAAAATCTATACCTACCCGGTAAGGTTCAAATGACGGCGTATGAATTATTAATCAAAGCACGGGGGTATTACGTGCGTTAAACCACTGTATATAGTACTCCAGCCGCTCCCGCTTTTTTGCATCGGTATTAAAAGTGTCCAGGAGGGCTTTGTCCTGGGGGAGAATATATTTCCTGAGATTGTAGAGCGTTAGGTCATATACCTGCCCGGTAACAATATTGATAACCTTTTTCTTCTCACTGGGCGGCGGCGTGTTAAACGTTATGGCGCCCGGGTTAGCCACGGGGGTGGCGGCTATGGCGTGTATCTCATACAGGCAGTAGTAGCCTATTTCCTGCAGCCTGTTAAGCCCGTTGTCGCGGATGTACACATCCCTGCCATCTGAGTAGCCCCAGCAATCTTTTACCTTATGTTCCTGCCCGGTGCTGTCTATTATATGCAGCTCATTACGGCTGGCCAGCAGGTATATTTGCGCGGCGGCGCTGCGGTTACGGATCACCACCTGCCCGTTTTGAGAAGGCGCGTTCTGCTGAAACTCTTTAAAAGACCGGTAAATGCCGGGTTTGAGATGGGTGCTGCTGAAAATAAAATCATCGCCGGAGGGAATGGCGGTTGTGTCCTGTGCGTAGCTACAGGAAATACCCAGGAACAAACTGCCTATTAACAATAAAGCCCTGCGACACATACTGCAAAAGTAGAAAGTTGGCAGGCGGTTGCTGCCGTAAATAGCTCAACCGGCTATTTATGCCGCCTAACAATGCGTTTATGCCGTTAAGAGCTCATACTCCGCGGGGGCAAAAAGAAAGGGCCGGGTAAAAACCCAGCCCGGCTGAAGGTTACAACAAAATCTAAACCTGCTTATGAGAAAACTTTACATCAAGTTATCAAATAGCCATTGCCTGTAAGGAATGATCCTTGCTTTCCAGCTGGGAAGTACCCATCAGGAACTCATCTACCTTGCGCGCGCACTCCCGTCCTTCGCTAATAGCCCATACTACCAGTGATTGGCCGCGGCGCATATCGCCGGCAGCAAACACTTTGGGAACGGAAGTTTGGTAGGCTTTTTCAGTAGCCTTTACATTGCCGCGCTCATCTTTTTCCACACCCAGATCATCCAGCATACCGGTATGCTGCGGGTTGGTGAAGCCCATGGCCAGCAGCGCCAGCTCACAGGGTACCTCCCTTTCAGAACCCGGTACTTCTTTAAAGCCACCCGGACGGCCGTCTACTCCCAGCGACCACTGAATATCCACCAGCTTCAGGCCTTTCAGGTTGCCCTGCGCATCGCCCACAAACTCTTTGGTGGCAATGGCCCAGTGGCGGTTAGCGCCTTCCTCATGGGAGGATGATGTTTTCAGTACCATGGGATAGGTGGGCCAGGGCATATACGGTGTACGCTCGCCCGGCGGCTTGGGCAGCAGCTCCAGCTGGGTAATGCTGGCTGCGCCGTGGCGGTTAGAGGTGCCCACACAGTCGGAACCGGTGTCGCCGCCGCCAATTACTATCACGTTTTTACCGGTAGCCCATATATCTTCCCCGTCAACGGGGCGGTTGCTTACTCTTTTATTCTGCTGCTTCAGGAACTCCATGGCAAAGTGCACGCCTTTGAGCTCGCGACCCGGGATGTTGAGGTCGCGGGGAATGGTGGAGCCGCCTGCCAGCACAATCGCATTGTACTCGCGCAGCAGGTCGTTCACGCTTACATTTACGCCTACATTGGCGTTGCAGCGGAACTCTACCCCTTCTTCCTCCATAAGCTTAACCCGGCGCTCTACCACCCATTTTTCCAGCTTGAAATCAGGGATGCCGTAGCGTAATAAACCGCCCGGGGCATCGTCCCTTTCAAACACGGTTACCTGGTGGCCGGCATAGTTCAACTGAGCGGCGGCAGCCAGGCCGGCAGGGCCCGAACCTATTACCGCTACCTTTTTGCCGGTGCGTATGCGCGGTACTTTTGCCTGTACCAGTCCTTTATCAAAAGCAATTTCAATAATGTGCCGCTCTATTTCCTCAATGGCTACCGGCGGCTGGTTAATGCCTAATACGCATGCGCTTTCACAGGGCGCAGGGCATATACGGCCGGTAAATTCCGGGAAATTGTTGGTGCTGGTAAGAATGTCGTATGCTTCTTTCCAGTCTTTATGATACACGGCGTCGTTAAACTCCGGTATTACATTGCCCAGCGGGCAGCCGCTGTGGCAAAAGGGCACGCCGCAGTTCATGCAGCGGGCGGCCTGCTGGTTCAGCTTAGGCTCGCTGTAGCGTTCTACAAACTCGTTATAATGTTGCGTTCTCTGCTTAGGATCTGCTTTTCCCGGCAGCTCGCGTGTAAATTCCAGGAATCCTGTTGGTTTACCCATCTCTCTGATGCTTTAAATGTTAATAACAAGGCGTTTCATTCACCTTCAGGATTTTTTCACCTGCTGGCTTTCTTCCGGTGCTGACTTTGCAGCTTTCAGCACCGCCTTGTATTCTTTCGGGAACACTTTTACAAAGTGGCGTAACTGATTTTCCCAATCCTTTAATATAAACTTAGCCACGGTACTGTTCGTATAGGCGTGGTGTTTGGTAATAAGGTCGTGCAGGCGGGTAATATCGTCCTGGTCCAGCGGATCCAGGTCAATCATATCCTTATTGCACCGGCCTGCAAACGCGCCTTTCACATCATACACATATGCAATACCGCCGCTCATGCCTGCGCCGAAGTTGCGGCCTGTTTCGCCCAGTATTACGGCCTGGCCGCCGGTCATGTATTCACAACCATGGTCGCCGGTACCTTCTACTACCACGGTAGCGCCGGAGTTACGCACGCAAAAGCGTTCGCCTGCTTTACCGCGGATGTACGCTTCACCGGAGGTGGCGCCGTACAGGGCCACGTTACCGGCAATAATATTCTCTTCTGCCTTAAAGCCGGCTTCTGCATGCGGGTAAACAATCAGCTTGGCGCCGGACAGGCCTTTGCCAAAGTAGTCGTTTGCCTCACCTTCCAGCTCCAGCGTTACGCCGCGGGTGTTAAAGGCGCCAAAGCTTTGGCCTGCAGAGCCCTGGAATTTAAAGTGAATGGTATCTTCCGGTAAGCCTTCGCCTTTATAGCGTTTGGAAATTTCGTTACTTAAAATGGTGCCGATGGTACGGTCGGTGTTTTTTACAGGGAACTGCTGAAACACGCGGGTTTTTTTATCCAGCGCAGGCTGTGCAGCTTTCAGCAACTGCCAGTCGAGCACTTCGCTGATACCGTGATCCTGTTCTTCCTGCTTGTACTGGCCTACTTCCGGTGCTGCCGGCTCGCGGTACAGGATGGGCGACAGGTCCAGGGTTTTGTATTTCCAGTGATCCAGCCCTTCGCGTACCTGCAGGCTTTCTACCTGGCCTACCATTTCGTTTATGGTACGGAAGCCCAGGTCGGCCATGATCTCGCGCAGCTCTTCTACCAGGAATTTGAACAGGTTCACCACATGATCTGCATTGCCGGAAAAGCGCTTGCGCAGCTCAGGGTCCTGGGTGGCAACGCCTACCGGGCAGGTGTTCACATGGCACTTACGCATCATGATACAACCTTCTACCACCAGCGCAGCGGTGGCCACGCCCCATTCCTCCGCACCCAACAGGGTAGCAATGGCAATATCGCGGCCGGTTTTCAGCTGGCCATCGGTTTGTACCACTACCCTGCCACGCAGCTTGTTGCGCACCAGCGTTTGGTGAGTTTCCGCCAGGCCCAGCTCCCAGGGCAGGCCGGCGTGTTTGATAGAGCTTATGGGAGAGGCGCCGGTACCGCCATCGTGACCGGAAATGAGCACTACATCGGCATGAGCTTTGGCCACACCGGCTGCAATGGTGCCTACACCGGCTTTAGACACCAGCTTAACGCTGATGCGGGCGGCGCGGTTGGCGTTTTTCAGGTCATAGATCAGCTGTGCCAGGTCCTCAATAGAGTAAATGTCGTGGTGGGGCGGCGGCGAAATAAGGCCTACCCCGGGTGTGGAGTGGCGCACCTTGGCAATCCAGTCATCTACCTTATGGCCGGGCAGCTGACCGCCTTCGCCGGGCTTGGCGCCCTGGGCCATTTTTATCTGCAGCTCATCTGCATTGGTAAGGTAGTAGCTGGTAACCCCAAAGCGGGCGCTGGCCACCTGTTTAATGGCAGAGCGCATGCTGTCGCCATTGGGCAGCAGCTCGTAGCGCAGCTCATCTTCACCACCTTCACCGGTATTGCTTTTAGCGCCAATGCGGTTCATGGCAATGGCCAGTGTGGAGTGCGCCTCATGCGATATGGAGCCAAAGCTCATAGCGCCGGTAGCAAAACGCTTCAGAATGCTTTCTGCCGGCTCAACCTCCTCAAGCGGAACAGCCGGGCGGGTACGTTTAAAGGAGAACAGGCTGCGTAAGGTGCAGGCTTTTTCGCTTTGCTCATTTACGGCCTTGGAATATTTTTTAAACAGGTTATAATCGCCCTGGCGGGTAGCATACTGCAGCAGGTGTATAGTAGTGGGGTTAAAGAGGTGAAACTCCCCTTTACGCTTCCACTGGTAAATACCGCCTACGGTTAAACGCTGCACCGGCGTTTCCTTGCGGCCAAAGCCCATCCAGTGCTTGGCCAGGGTTTCGCGGGCTATTTCATCCAGGCCCATGCCCTGCAGGCGTGATACGGCGCCGGTGAAGTATTTATCAACCACCTGTTGGTTAATACCCAGTATTTCAAATATCTGCGCGCCCTGGTAAGATTGCAGGGTGGAGATACCCATTTTAGAGAACACTTTCAGCAGCCCTTCGCACACAGCCTTGATGTAGTTCTTCTTCAGCTTATCTACATCGTATTCTGTTTCCAGCTTGCCGCTCAGCTTCATATCGCGGATGGTGCTAAGCGCCAGGTAAGGATTGATGGCGGTAGCGCCAAAGCCCAGCAGGGCGGCAAAGTGGTGTACTTCCCAAACATCGCCGGCTTCTACTATCAGCCCTACCTGGCCACGGTACCCTTTGCGGATAAGGTGGTGGTGTACGGCCGATGCGGCCAGCAACGACGGAATGGGCGCATGCTCGGAGTCAATAGAACGGTCGGAGAGGATGATTACTTCAAAACCATCTTCTACCGCATCTACCGCATAGCGGCACAGGCGGGCCAGCCCTTTTTCAAGGGAGCCGGGCTTACCGTCGGCCTTAAAGTAGGTTTGTAAGGTTTTGGCCTGGAAAATACCCGTATCAATACTACGTATCTTTTCCAGCTCATGATTGCTTAATATGGGATGGCGCAGGGCCAGGCCATGGCAGTGCAGGGGATCCTCATCCAGCAGGTTGCCGTTGTTACCTACAAAGGTAGCCAGCGACATTACCAGCCTTTCGCGGATAGGATCAATAGGCGGGTTGGTTACCTGGGCAAACAGCTGCTTGAAGTAGCTGCTCAGGTGCTGGGGCTGATCGCTCAGCACGGCCAGCGGCACATCGGTACCCATGGAGCCAATAGGCTCCTTACCATCCAGCGCCATGGGCGCTATGATCTGGTCCAGGTCTTCTGTGGTATAACCAAAAGCGCGCTGGTATTTAAATATCTGGCCGTGCTCCAGGTGGGTAAAGGCTACGCGGGGCTCCGGCAGCTCTTCGAGGCGGATCTTGTATTTATTCAGCCACTCGGCATAAGGCTGCTGCGTGCAGATAGCCTGCTTCAGCTCCTCATCGCCTATGATGCGGCCCTGGTCCATATCCACAATGAACATTTTGCCGGGCTGCAGGCGGCCTTTTTCCTTAATATTCTTAGGATCAACAGGCAGCACCCCTGCTTCGGAGGCCATAATCACGCGGTCGTCCTTGGTTACTACAAAGCGGCTGGGGCGCAAACCGTTACGGTCCAGCGTGGCGCCAATGATCTTACCATCTGTAAAGGAAATGGAAGCCGGGCCGTCCCAGGGCTCCATTAAAGAGGCGTGGTATTCGTAGAACGCCTTTTTAACAGGGTCCATATCTTCATTGCCGTCCCATGCTTCTGGTATCATCATCATCATTACATGGGGCAGGGAGCGGCCTGTCATGGTAAGCAGCTCTATAACATTATCCAGGCTGGCGGAGTCTGACTGCCCTTCTTCTACGATGGGCAGCAGCATGTCCAGCTCTTCCTTGGAGAAGTATTTGGTTGCAAAATCCCGCTCACCGGCACGCAGCCAGTTAAGGTTGCCCTTAAGGGTATTGATCTCACCATTATGCGCAATATAGCGGTAAGGGTGGGCCAGGCGCCAGCTGGGGAAGGTGTTGGTAGCAAAACGGGAGTGGATGAGGGCAAAGGCCGACACCATTTTCTCGTCGCTCAGGTCGGGGTAGTAATGCCTTACCTGGTAGGTGGTAAGCTGTCCTTTATAAACGATGGTTTTGTAAGACAGGGAGCATATATAAAACAGCGCCTTTTCTTTAGGCAGCGTGTTACGCACGGTTTTGGAAATGTAGTTGCGCAGCACGAACAGCTTACGCTCAAAGGTTTCGGCATCTGCTATATGATAAGGGCAGGCAATAAATACCTGCTCAATTTCCGGTTCAACTGAAAGGGCGCTTTCACCTATACCATCGGGGCGTACCGGCACTTTGCGGTAACCCAGTATGTCAAGTCCCAGCTTTTCTGCGGCGCGCGCAATGATCTCGCGGCACTCTTCGCGCCAGCGGGGCTCTTTGGGGAAAAAGATCTGGCCTACGCCGTACTTGCCAAACTCCGGCAGCGCAATACCAATTTTCAGGCACTCGTCATAGAAAAATTCATGCGGCATCTGGATCAGGATACCGGCCCCGTCGCCGGTGGTGCGCTCACAACCGCAGGCACCGCGGTGCTCCATATTTTCCAGCATGGTCAGGGCGTCCCGCACGATCTGGTGTGACTTACAGCCCTTAATATGGGCCGTAAAACCAGTACCGCAGGCGTCATGTTCAAATTCCGGACGATATAGGCCTTCCTGTTTTCTCACTTCAAGCATTCGTTTAAATTTTTGTATCGGGTACACTCTGCCTCCTAAGCCGTTGCTATCCGAGAGAGGTACTGTAATTGTTTCGGGAACGGTTTAAAGATACTAAAAGAACGCAGTATTTTTTATATAAACATTTGTTTATAACCAAAAATTTAGAAAAAGTTAAAATTAAACTGAAAATTATTGAATTTAATGAAAAATTGAGCAGATGAAGCGCTTACACAAAAGTGCTAGTGGGGTTTTAAAACCGGGTTAAAATTCTATTATGAAAGATAAGTATGATAGTTGGCAGCTATATTATTAAAACTTGTTTTACACTCCGCTACCAGGGGCGCATCCTGGATGTCGAGCGCAAAAACGGAGAGGTAGCAGGTAAGGTACAGGGCGGCAAAAAGGGCCAGGCGCAACAGAGTATCATCAAAACCCGGGTAGGCATCCCGGAAGCGGGGAAAGGCGGCGGGCGGCAAAAAGCTAACGGCAAAGGCCAGGTCTTTGGCGGGGTTGCCCAGGTGCACATCGCTCCAGTCAATAATGCCACACAGCTGCTGCCGGTGCTGCACCAGTATATTGCGGCTATACAGGTCGCCATGCACAATGGTGCGGCGGGCATTTACATCGGCCTGTGAAATAGCGGCAAACAGGGCTTCTGCAATGGCCGGGTCAAAATCAATTCCCAGGCTGCCGGTTACGTACAGGCTTTCCCGTATAATGCGGGTGCGTTTGGCAATATCCATACGGCCTATCTGGTCATTGGGAATAACAGCCTGTATTTCGGGCGTTACCGGAATGGTGTGCAGCCGATGGGCAAACTGCGCCATGGGCTGTGCCAGGGCAGCGCGTTCCGCATCTGTCATATACAGGTTGGCGGCCATTTTGCCGGGCAGCATTTCGTAAGCAAAAAAGGGGAAGTTGTTGCCGAAGGTGCCGTTATACAATATATGCGGCACGGGAACAGGCAGCAGCGGCGCCAGTAACGGTAACGCCCGTATTTCCAGCTGAATGAACGGAACGGCAAAGCTGCGCTTACAGAAACGGAATACCAGGCGTCCGTTTACGAGGAACAGCTCATTATCCCAGCCGCTGCCCAGTGTTTGCACGCTTTGTATGGTTAGCGCGGGAACAGCGGTTTGCAGCAGGCGCCGCACCTTTTGCGGGTTTAATGCAACTTCGCTCTCCCACTGGCGTTTCATGCAGGCATTGTTTTAAGGAAATATAAAAATTGTTTTACCGTTCTGCATCCTGGTGCGCAGGGGATCGCTGGCAAAGCTTTCGTTCTGCAGGCGGTCCAGCGCGGTAACCACATATGTATAGGCATGGCCTTTCTGGTAGGTAATGTCCATAAACTGTGGGTCGGGCATCTGGGGCACCAGGCCCAGTATTTTCGTAGGGTCGTTCAGGTTTATTACATCCTGCCCTTCAAAGCGGTACAGCACATACTGCTGCGTGCGGTGCAGCGTATCATCATCTGACCAGTACAGCTGCAGGCCCGCCGGCCGCTCAAACGCATCTATAAAGTAGGGTGATTTGGGCGCCTGCTGCTGCCCCAGCCAGGGCATTAACGGGCGCAAGGCCGGGTAGCGGTACAGGTGGTTATGCAAAGTGTCTTCTATACCCAGGGGGTTGCCTTCAAACGATTTGTTGCTGTAAAAGATGCTGCCCTGTACGGTGTTAAGGGTACGGGCTTCTTCTATTTGCAGGGGCAGCTCATTGGGATTGCGCCATGCGGCATTGCTGTTAATGCGGTACACGCCGTGGCCAATGTACACATGCCGGCCATAGCCATGCTGCGCCCACCAGTTCAGCAGCACCTCATAAGCTACCAGGCGGTGGCCGTGCTCCCAGTACAGCTGCGGGGCTACATAATCAATCCAGCCGTTGCGCAGCCATTTCAGCACATCGGCATACAGGTCGTCGAAGTCGGTTTGGCCGCCGGAGGTGTAAGAGCCTTCGGGGTCTTTACTATGGTTGCGCCATACGCCAAAGGGGCTTACGCCGAATTTTACCCAGGGCTTGGTTGCTTTAATGGCCAGGCTAACCAGGTGTATAACGGTATCTACATTCTGCCGGCGCCAGTCGTCGCGCATCATATCGTGCCCGTACAGGCGGTAGGAGCTGTTGTCCGGGAACTCTTTACCGGGAATGCGGTAGGGATAAAAATAATCGTCGAAATGTACGGCGTCAATATCATAACGCTTTACCACATCGGCCACCACCCGTGCTACGTACTCCCATACTTCAGGAATACCGGGATCGAAATATTTCCGGTCGCCATAGGTCACAAACCACTGCGGGTGCAGGCGGGTAATGTGGTTGGGCGCCAGGCTGCTGCGCCTTACATTGAACACGGCGCGGTAGGGATTAAACCAGGCATGAAACTCCATGCCGCGCTTATGCGCTTCCGCTACCATAAACTCCAGCGGGTCGTAGTACGGCATGGGGGCCTGCCCCTGGGTGCCGGTAAGGTATTCGGACCAGGGCTCAAAGGCGGAGGCATAGAAGGCATCGGCCGACGGCCGCACCTGCACTACCACGGCGTTCATACCATTCCGCTGCTGCCGGTCCAGTATATCAATAAATTCCTGCTTTTGCTGTTCGGTGCTTAAACCCCTGCGGGAAGGCCAGTCTATATTTTCCACGGTGGCTATCCATACGGCCCTGAGCTCCCGTTTCGGGGGCAGCTGTGCATATACCGAGCTTACCATACAGCACAGTAGCCCGATAGCTGCTGCCAGTTGCTTCACATTCATCTACAATGCGTTACTTTAAAATGCGTAAAGTGCGAAAATAAGTAACTATTTTGTTGGTACAATTTCCACGCTTATGCAGCTCCATAACTTTTTACGCCATGCCTGCAGCTTCAGCCTTTGCTGGTGGCTGCTTACAGGCCCCGCCCACGCACAAACCACCGGAAAAGATATTACGGCTGCGGCGCAGCAGTTTCTGCAAACCCTGAACGACAGCGCCCGGCAGCAGGCTGTTTTTGCCTGGGACAATGAAGAACGCTTTCACTGGAATTTTGTGCCCATGCCCCGCAAGGGCCTGCCAATAAAGGCTATGAACGCGCAGCAGAAAGCCGCCGCCCTGCGCCTGTTGAAAACCAGCACCAGCGCAGAGGGTTACCGCAAAGCCACATCCATTATGGCTATGGAAAATGTGCTGAAGGCGCTGGAAGACCGCGCCCCGGACGATCACTACCGCGATCCCACCAACTATTATTTCTCCATATTCGGCGCGCCCGGCAGCGGGCAGCAATGGGGCTGGCGGCTGGAGGGGCACCATGTATCGCTGAACTTTTCGGCCAACAACAACACCCTGGTGGCAGCCACCCCATCGTTCTTCGGCTCTAACCCGGGCATTGTGCCTTCGGGACCGGAAAAAGGCAGGCAGATATTAAAGCAGGAGGTGGCGCTGGCCTTTACGCTGCTGCACTCCCTTACCAGGGAGCAGCTGCAGCAGGCCATGATACAAACAACCGCGCCCCGGGAAATTATTACCGGCAACAAGCGCAAAGCCATGCTGCTTGACCCGCCGGGGCTTGCTTACAGCCAAATGAACCCTGAACAGCAGCAAATGCTGCAGCAGCTGGTAGCGGTGTATATAGACAATAACACCAAGCTGATGGCCGATATTTTACTGAAAGAAGTAACCACCGCCGGCTGGAACAACATGCACTTTGCCTGGGCAGGCGCTACTGAGTGGGGCGGCGGGCATTATTACCGCATACAAAACCCGGCCATACTGATCGAGTATGATAATACCCAGAACAACGGCAACCACATACATACGGTGCTGCGCGACCTGAAGAATGACTTTGGGGAAGATGTGCTGCGGGAGCATTATGCCGCTGCGCACAGGAGCCATTAGGAAATACAAGTAAGATGGTTGGAGCGGATAGTGGAAGTTTGGTTTGAAGGATGGAGGTTAGATGATGGAATCAGGAGGCATGTGGCAGGCAGTAAAATGGCTGGAGGGCCCGGTAGCGGCCCAGCAGATAGCCTGGCCACCGGACTAATGGAACAGCAACCGTTTGTAAGGGCAGGAAGTGCAGTAGTAAAGCCGGGAAACAGGAAGCAGGATGATCGGGGCAGATGGTGGGTAGGAAAGATGTAGGGGTTTATGCAGGGGGGAGTAGTTGCGCAGCAATGGCGCAGCAATAGCCCCCTAGGGAAAACCCTGTTTTTCCGCAGTTGGGGTGCAATGGCGCAGGGGAAAAAGAGCCGTTATTTAACCACTTTTCTTGACAGGTAGGCGGAATAATCGGGCAGCAGCACATCATAATCCTGGTGCATGAGCGGAGAGGTAAGCAAAAAATCGGCGGTAGTGCGGTTGCAGGCCATGGGAATGTTCCATACCGCGCACAGGCGCAGCAGGGCTTTAATATCCGGGTCATGGGGCAGCGCCTCCATAGGGTCCCAGAAAAATATCACTACATCAATATTACCTTCGGCCACCATGCTGCCAATCTGCTGGTCGCCGCCCAGCGGGCCGCTCAGCATTTTACGCACCGGTACATCCAGCTGTTCTTCCAGCAGCCGGCCGGTGGTGCCGGTGGCATACAGTTCATGGCGGCTTAAAACGGTTTTGTTATATACGGCCCAGTCTATCAGCTCCCCCTTTTTATGATCGTGCGCAATGAGGGCCACACGTTTGCGCGCCATCAGCGTTTTCTTAGATTGCATAGTTGCTTTTTGTTATACAAAAATAGCGGAATTAAAATACCTTGCAATCCTACCGCATCCCATTTTTGCGTTGATTCTGATGTGCGGTTATTCACATCACCCGTTGCCGGTACCTACTGCAATAGCTATTGCGTTGACCGCGCATGTGCGGTTATTCACATCCGGGCCGAAATATCCCAGCCGCTATTGCCTTAACAGGCAGGCGCCGCTGTTTGCATACAACAGCCGGCAGGCTGAGCTTGCCGGCGCACCGGGGCAGCCGGAAGGAATGCCCGTTTTTGTAATACCACGATGGATTTAAGGAACCTGCGCTGACTATTCTATACGAATATAACCTTTTGCCTATAACGCTATTGTAAAAATCAATGAAATATCCGGAGCAGCGCTCCCACTTTCTGCCTGAAAGTTGCTACCTTTGTACTGTTAAATAAGGTTAAAAAATGATAAAAACAGGTAATCCCATCATCAGCATTTATACGGAAATGACGCCCAACCCGGAAACAATGAAGTTTGTGGCCAACAAGCTGCTGTACCCCGGCAAAAGCATTGATTTCCCTGATGAGGCCAGCGCAAAACCCTCTCCCCTGGCTGTGGAACTGTTCAGCTTCCCGTTTATACGCGGGGTATTTATAATGGCCAATTTTATTACCCTTACCAAAACTCCTGAAACCGACTGGATGGATGTAATACCTTCCATTAAGGCGTTCCTGAAGGAATACCTGGAAGATAACCGCCCCATCATTAACGAGGAGGAAATAGCGGTAACCAAAACTTCGGCCAGCAATGAAGTAAGTGCTGATGACAGTGACGTGGTAAAACGTATCAAGGAATTACTGGAGAATTATGTGAAGCCGGCTGTTGAAATGGACGGCGGCGCCATACAGTTCAAGGACTACCACGAAGGCACGGTAAAGCTGATGCTGCAGGGGTCCTGCTCCGGCTGCCCATCTTCCATGATCACCTTAAAGGCAGGTATTGAAGGCATGATGAAACGCATGATACCTGAGGTTAAGGAAGTAGTGGCGGAAGCAGAATAATAAGCCATAGTTGAGAAGAATGATAGTGTTAAAAGGAGCACAGTCTTAGTGACTGTGCTTTTTTATTGCCACAATGTTACTTTTGCACCATGAATTTTCAGGCCATATACCAAAGCCTGCTGGATGGCATTCATGCCATGAGCTGGCTGGAAATTATTGCTGCGCTGTTTGGCGCCATCAGTGTGGTATGCAGTAAACAGAACAGCATTTGGCTATACCCTACCGGGCTGGTAAGCACCGGCATATACGTGTACCTGTTATCCCGTGAACAGTTTCGCCTGTATGCAGAGGCTACGCTGAATGCCTATTACTTTGTGATGAGCGTGTATGGCTGGTACCACTGGGCCCATAAAGACGCGCAGCAGCATACCACCGAAGTGGCCTGGGCTACGCGGCGGGAATGGCTGATAACGGCGCTGATAGCGCTGCTGGGATGGGGCCTGTTTTATGTGCTCCTGAAGAACTTTTCCAATTCGGACGTGCCGCTGATAGATGCTTTTGTATCTGCTACGGCCTGCGCAGGCATGTGGCTGCTGGCCCAGCGGAAAATAGAGAACTGGATTGTACTGAATGTTTCCAACCTGGTGGCGGTGCCGCTGCTGTTTCATAAAAAGCTGTACCCTACTGCCCTGCTCACTATTTTTCTGTTTATAGTGGCGGTAATGGGTTATTTTACCTGGAAGAAAATCTGGGAGGCACAGCAAAAAAATCCCCTGCATGTATAAGATAGTGGTACTGGGGCCGGAGTCAACCGGCAAAAGCACGCTGAGCGAAAAGCTGGCGGCACATTACAACACCGTGTGGGTGCCGGAATATGCACGGGCATATATTGACGGGCTTAACCGCCCCTATGAGCAGGCAGACTTATTGCAGATTGCCCGCGGGCAGCTGCAGCTGGAAGATGAAAAGGCGCAGCAGGCCCGCCGGCTGCTGATTTGTGATACAGACTTGTATGTGATAAAGGTATGGAGCGAGCATAAGTACGGGCAGTGCGATCCGCAGATACTGGCACAGATTGCGGCCCGCCGTTACGACCTGTATTTACTTACCTATATAGATATTCCCTGGGAAAACGACCCGCAGCGGGAATACCCCGACCCGCAGATGCGGGAATATTTTTACCGGATATACCGCGATATTGTTGTGAACAGCGGCGTACCGTGGGCGGATATACGCGGCAGCTACGCCGAGCGGGAAGCGGGCGCCATGGCCGCGGTGAACCGGTTGATGGAATGTAAAATGTAAAATTTTAAATGTAAAATGTAAAAGTAGTAATGCGGTGTGTAATACGTATTACCGGTGTTTAACAGTCTTACTCGTATTTGCTATTAAACACTGCCCCGTACTTTTACATTTTGCATTTAGTGTTTTACATTTTTTTTATCCGTAATCAGCGCCACAACATCCGGATCGGTGGAGAGGTTGCGCATTTGCACCAGTATGCGGCGCTGGCGCCAGCTGGTAATGCGTGCAGGCGGGTTTACCGTGTACTTTACAGGATTGGGCAGGCAGGCGGTTATCATGGCGGCCTGCTCGCGGTTCAGGGAAGCGGCGGAGCGGTGGTAGTAAGCCCGGGCAGCCGCTTCAAAACCAAAAATGCCATCGCCGGTTTGGGCTACGTTCATATACATTTCCAGGATGCGTTTTTTACCCCAGATCTTTTCTATCATAAAAGTAAAATACACTTCCAGGCCCTTGCGCAGCCAGCTGCGGCCCTGCCATAAAAACACGTTCTTGGCTACCTGCTGGCTGATGGTGCTGGCTCCCCGGATTTTTTTGCTTTTCTGGTTATGCTTCATCGCCTTTTCAATGGACTTGAAGTCGAACCCATCATGATCAGGGAACAGCTGGTCTTCGCTGGCAATAACGGCCAGCCGGGCATACTGGGAAATATCTTCCGCATCGGCCCAGGTTTTATGAAAGTGCTTATCGGTACCCCAAAGGCTAACCCAGCTGGAGATCATGGTGAGGGTAATTGGCGGATTGACCCAACGTAACATAACGAGGTAAACGAAATGTGCAATAAACAGGATCAGCAGTATACGTTTCAGTTTTTTCCATGTTCTGGGTACAATACCTTTTAATTCCATCCAGGTGGGTTTAGAGAAAAATCGGGCGGAAAGTTATATAAAATTTAGTTTAGGAAATGGTACTACCTTTGAGGCAGAAGGTCATTCATCATCAAATAACCGGCGCTATGTTACTGCAATTACACCTGGAAAATCCCAATCCGCGTCATGTGAAAACCATTGTGGAATGCCTGCGCGGGGGCGGCATCATTATTTATCCGACTGATACGGTATATGGCATGGGATGCGATATTTCACAGCCCAAAGCTATAGAACGCATTTGCCGTATTAAGGGAATAGATCCTAAAAAGGCGCATTTTTCCTTTATCTGCTATGATCTCAGCCACCTGTCGGATTACGCCAAAAGTGTAGATACGCCGGTGTTCCGCATGTTAAAAAAAGCGCTGCCGGGCCCTTACACCTTTATTTTGCCGGCCAGCAAACAGGTGCCTAAAATGCTGAAAACAAAAAAAGATACCGTAGGCATACGCGTGCCCGATAACAACATTTGCCGTACCATTGTAAAGGAGCTGGGCAACCCGGTAATGAGCACCTCCCTGCCGGTTGAGCACTACGTGGAAGAATATACGGACCCGGAGATCATCCATGAAAAATTCGGTAAAATAGTAGATATTGTAGTGGATGGCGGAATGGGCGGCGTTACCTTCTCTACCGTAATTGATTGTACCGGGCCGGAGCCGGAAGTAATACGCGAAGGCGCCGGCAGCCTGGAGCTGATAGGATAACATTTTACACCAGTGAAGCTGCTGCGTAATACCATATGGATATTGTTGCTGCTGCCGGCTACTGTGGCCGGCGCACAAAGCCTGCAGCTGCCCGCGCAGCGGGCAGATACGGTTAAGCGTATGCCATTACCGGCCTATATGATAACACCCGTTTCCGCAATGGCGCCAGGCACCTATTACCAGCAGCACTTTGGCGTGTTCTGTAAACAGGAGTGGCTGCTGGAAAAGCAAATACATGTGCCGGTAAAGCTGCGCCTGGGTACTTACCAGTACACGCAAAGGCTGGAAGGGAAGCAGTGATGGGAATGTAAAATGTAAAATAATAAATGTAAAATGTAGAATGTAAAAGTTGAGGCGGCGGGTAACTGGAAAAAAGAGGCGACAGGAGAAAGGCTAACAGGAACTGAACGAAAAGTGAAAACAACATATCATGCAAAAGGGGAATGCTGTGATGAACAGCGCTCCCCTTTTGCATTTGGTTAAATGTATAAACGCATTGCCTGCAGGTTTATTTAATGCCCATTTTTTTGGCAATGTCCGCAGGGATGGCCTTTTTATTTACCAGTATGTTGGTGGTTTTGTAGGCAAAGTAAGGCACAGAGGCGTAAAAGTAGCCCTGGTCAAAATTGCCGGTGCCCCAGGAGTTCTTTACACGGAAATATTTATTGCCGTTCTGGTCTTTTACCAGGCCAACCAGGTGCATACCGTGATCGTCCTGGGTTTCGTAGTTATCAAAAGCCTGCTGGCGTACTTCAGGGGTAATGGTTTTTTCCTTGCCCGGTTCTTCAAACAGCTGCTTACGTTCCTCAGGCGTCATATCGCTCCAGTCTTTTTCCGGCACTACGGCCAGGCCGTTGGGGAAGCTGAAATACTTTTCACTTACATCCGCTGCCCAGGCTACGGTATAGCCGGTGGTGATGGCGTTTTCCGCAATGCTGATCATATCTTCCAGGGGTACGTTATACACCTTTTCCCAGTTCCAGTTATCCGGTACTTCCAGCACAAACTGCTGATAGTAAGGGTGGTGGGTAAAGGAAGTTACAATCACATAATCGTCTGCATTCAGGCCAAGCTCTTTGGCAAAGGACTGCGGGGTATAGGTTTTGCCTTTGTATTCAAAGGTTTCCGGCGCATCGCCCATATAGCTGTTGAGCACTCCTTCAAAAGCTTTGTGCCAGCTGGGATTAATGGTGGTTTCTTTATTGGCAATGGTTTTTAGCATGCCTTCCAGCAGGCTTTCCATTTCGGAGTGGTTGTACATTTTAACGCGGTTACCGTCGTACACCGACTGCGGTACCAGGCCATATTTGCGCAGGCACAGCAGGTCGTCGGGGAAGCCGCCGCCTTCGCCAAAGTTGGCTTTACCGTGCATGCGTACATAGTTATCGGCTTTCAGGGGGTACATTTTGCGTACTACATACATCTCGCTCAGGTTAAGGCCTTCACCTTTGCCGTTGCGCAGCAGCTCCGACTCAAAAAAGGAGATGCCGGAAAAAGACCAGCAGGTGCCGGTCATGCCCTGGTTTTGCACATCATAGGCATCCAGGTTTTTGATAGTGGTAAATTGGTAATGGCTGCCTTCTTTGTTTGTATTGGTGTTTTGTGCCAGCACCGTGGTGCTGGAGAATAGTGCAATGCACACAATCCATTTTTTCATACGGTTACAAGTTTGTTTTGTTGTTTGCTCGTTCAATTGTTCAATAATAACGGTGAGGTATAAGTATTCGCCGTAAGCCCCCAATAATGACGGTTGGTTCCATTATAAGCAGGAGCTGTTTATAAGGTGCCAAATATAAGTGAATGAAGGGAATGCGGTATATAAAAGATGGATGAGCGGGAAAAGGGCTCAGGAACGGCTTTCCAGTTCGTTCTTTTCCCAGCGGGCGTTATACTGTTCTCTTGTGATGGCCCATTGCCACAGCTGTTCATTTTCCTTGTCGGACACTTCGCCGGCAAACTGCATCCCGGCTTTCTGAAGGATTTTTACAGAGGCATTGTACTCCTCTTCCGTATGGGCTACCACTTTTTGCACATAGGAGTGGCTAAAGGCAAAGCGGATAAGGGCGGCGGCCATTTCGGTACCATAGCCCTGCTCGCGGTAGCTGGGAATTATTTCATAGCCTATTTCCACCAGGCCGTTTTTATCCGGCCGGTCTTTAAAGCCGCCTGCGCCAATAAGCCGGCGGTCGGCCCGGTGTATTACCAGGTAAAAAAACCAGCCCAGCATAGAGGGGTCGTTACGGAGTTTATCATAGGCTACCAGCACTACTTCGGGGAACTCTGTCCAGTGTTCGGGGATATCAATGCCCAGCAGGTCGGCCAAAACATCATTGCCCTGCAGCAGCGCTTCAAAGTACTGCAGGGAGCAAGGTAATAGCTGTAAACGTGATGTTTGGATCATGTACGAAAGCTAGTAAACGAAATCGGGAAATACAAGGGTAATTACGAATTATTCAATTACGGATTACGGATTGGAATGCAGCGGATGGAATGGGGAGAAAGGGGTCAATTACGAATTGTTTAATTACAAATTATGAATAGGTGCAGCGGGAAGAATTGGTCAATTGTGCTTACCATAGGTAATTACGAAGGAGGTGCAAATAGCCTGGCAGGCAACAGCCGGCGCAAACCGAAATTATAATTTATCAATTGCCATTCCATAAGCGCGGAGCATTGGGTGTTCCGCGCTTATGAAAAATGTCCCGTTTTGCGGGATCGTAATTAAACAATTCGTAATTGACTAATGCGCTTCCAGCCAGTTGTTGCCGGCACCTATTTCCGCTTCAATAGGTACGGCCAGGGGCAGGGCGTTGCGCATGCCCTCCAGTATAAGCGGCTTAATAGTTTCCACCTCATCGCGGTGGGCGTCAAATACCAGCTCATCGTGCACCTGCAGCAGCATTTTTGATTTCAGGTTGTGCTGCTGAAAGGTTTTGTGCACGGTTATCATGGCCAGCTTTATCATATCGGCGGCAGTGCCCTGTATGGGCATGTTAATAGCGTTGCGCTCTGCATAGCCACGCACTACCGCATTGGACGAGTTAATATCCTTTAACCACCGTTTGCGGCCCAGCAGCGTTTGTACGTAACCGTTCTGCTGCGCAAAACGTATCTGCTTATCCATATACTCCTTAATGGCGGGGTATTGCGTAAAGTAGTTATCAATAAGCGTTTTGGCTTCTGAGCGGGGAATGCCCAGGTTTTCTGAAAGGCCAAAGGCGCTAACGCCGTAAATAATGCCAAAGTTCACACTCTTGGCGTTGCGGCGCATCTGGGGCGTTACCGCGTCCATTTCCACGCCATATACCTTGGCGGCGGTAGCAGCGTGAATGTCAAGCCCTTTCTGGAAGGCCTCCATCATCTGCTTATCTTCACTAATGGCGGCAATAATGCGCAGCTCAATCTGCGAGTAGTCGGCAGAAAGCAGCACATATTCCTCATTGCGCGGCACAAAGGCTTTGCGCACCTCACGGCCACGGTCTGTACGAATAGGAATGTTCTGCAGGTTGGGGTTGTTGGAGCTTAAACGCCCGGTTACAGCCACTGCCTGGTTATAAGAGGTGTGTATACGGTTGGTGCGTTTGTTGATCATTAACGGCAATGCATCAACGTAAGTGGATTTAAGCTTGCTCAGCTCCCGGAAAATCAGGATGTCTTCCACTATCTGGTGCTTGTTCGACAGTTTGGCCAGCACATCTTCGCCGGTGGCATACTGGCCGGTGCGGGTTTTTTTAGCTTTGGGGTCGAGCTGCAGCTTTTCAAACAGCACTTCGCCCAGCTGCCGGGGCGATGCCAGGTTAAAGCGTACGCCGGCCTGCTGGTACACGCTTTCCTCTGCCCTTTTTATTTCGCCTTCCAGCTCACGGGAGTAGTCGGCCAGGGCCTGTGTGTCCACCGCAATGCCTTCGTACTCCATATCGGTAAGCACGCGTACCAGCGGGTTTTCTACCTCATAAAAAACCCTGGCCACACTTTTCTGCGTGAGCAGGGGCGTAAATTTTTCTTTCAGCTGCAGGGTAATGTCGGCATCTTCCGCGGCGTATTCCTTTATTTTTTCCAGCTCCACATCGCGCATATTGCCCTGGTTCTTGCCTTTTTTGCCAATAAGGGTTTCTATGGAAACGGGCATGTACTGGAGGTACTGGGCTGCCAGCAAATCCATGCTGCGGCGGCCTTCCGGCTCTATCAGGTAATGGGCCAGCATGGTATCAAAGATGGGGCCTTTAATATCAATGCCATACCACTTAAGCACAATCATATCGTACTTAATGTTTTGCCCTACAAAGGTGAGCTGCTCATTTTCAAATACCGGGCGAAAGGTTTCCAGTATGGCCCTGGTAGCCTGCTGGTCGGCCGGTACAGGTACATACCAGGCTTCGCTTTTGCAGCAGGCAAAGCTCATGCCTACCATTTCCACGGCATTGGCATCGGTGCCGGTGGTTTCTGTATCAAAGCAGATTTCTGTTTGCTGCTGCAGCAGGGCAATCAGCTCCGCTCTTTTCTCCGGCGTATCTGCAAGGTGGTAGGTGTGCGGGGTGTTTTCAATATGGCGGTCGGCCAGCAGCACGTTAATGCCGGTGTCCGGCGCTTGCTCACGTGCGGCCAGGGTGGCGGTATCTTCTACAATATTCCCAAACAGGTCTGTTTGCTGCGGCTTTGCGGGCAGGGGCGCTTCTGAGTTGGCAGAGGCAAAGGTATCGCCCAGTATGCGCTTGCCCAGTGTTTTAAATTCCAGCTCTGTAAAAATGGTGGTAAGAGCTTCCCTGTTGGGTTCTTTAATGCAAAAGTCCTCTTCATGGAAAGTAACCGGTACATCGGTGATAATGGTAGCCAGCTGTTTTGACATCAGCGCAGCTTCCGCGCCGGCTTTGATCTTCTCGCCCATTTTACCGCCAATGTTATCTGCATTGGCCAGCACATTTTCCACGGAGTGGTATTGCGACAGCAGCTTCATAGCGGTTTTTTCCCCGATGCCCGCAATGCCGGGGATATTATCCACCGCATCGCCCATGAGGCCCAGTATGTCTATTACCTGGTGCACATCGCTGATCTGCCACTTGGTGCAAACTTCTTTCGGGCCCATGATCTCCTCTTTATTGCCCATGTACGGCGGCTTGTAAATGAACACGTTTTCCTTTACCAGCTGCCCGTAATCCTTATCCGGCGTAACCATATATACCTGGTACCCGGCGTTGGCGGCCTGCCAGGCCAGGGTGCCGATTACATCATCGGCCTCATAGCCGTCTACCTCAATAACGGGTATATTAAAACCGTCGATAATACGCTTGATGTCCGGCAGGGCTTCTGTAAGATCTTCGGGCGCTTCCTGCCGGTTGGCCTTGTATGCTTCAAAAGAGGTATGGCGTTCGGTGGGCGCAGCGGTATCAAATGCTACGGCCATGTGCGTAGGCTTTTCTTTGTTGATCAGGTCCAGCAGGGTGGTGGTAAAGCCAAACTGCGCGTTGGTATTACGGCCGGAGGTGGTTAACCTTGGGTTCCTGATAAGGGCATAATAGGCACGGTAAATGAGTGCCATAGCATCCAGTAAAAACAGTTTCTTTTGCATGCGCTAAACCTACGTGAATTTGAGTAATGTGCAAAGTTAGGGGTTTAAAGTTTGAAAGTTTTTACGGCATATGTATGTTTGATGAGGAATTATACCTGGATAAACATGAAGAAATTATACCATTTATCTACCTGCTCTACCTGCAAAAAAATTATCGCGGAAACAGGCGTGCAGCAAAAGGGATTTGTATTGCAGGATATTAAAACGGAACCGATTACCCCGGCCCAGCTGGATGAAATGGCGCGGCTGGCCGGCAGCTATGAGGCGTTGTTTAGCCGCCGCAGCCAAAAGTACCGTCCTATGGGCCTGCATGAGAAAACGCTTACGGAAGATGATTACCGCAAACTGATACTGCAGGAGTACACTTTCCTGAAACGCCCCGTAGCGGTGGTGGAAGGGAGGATTTATGTTGGTGCGGAAACGAAGAAAGTGTGAAGATGTGCGGATATGCAGATGTGGGCAAGGTGCTATTGAGGCGGTGTTTAGATGGATTGATTTGATTAATGGATGAAGTATTTTTAAAGCGGCGTGTAATGTGCGTAATGCACGCTGTATGCATATTTCGCTGCATTTTCATCTGCCCATTTGCATATCTGCCCATTGCTTTACTTTTCCCTGAGAAACGCTTTTACTACATTTTTGTACTGCTCCATATCCTGCTCATGCTGGAAAGAGCGGAAGGGGAATGCGGCCGCGCCCTCCAGGGCTTTGGCCAGGTTAAACTTTTCCTGTGGTAGGCTGTAAAAATATCCCTTTTCCATCAGGTATGTTCCCAGGTATTCCTGCTCCGATTGCCCCGGAGTGGGCACCAGTATGGCTTTTTTATTTAGCTTGGCCAGGTCCATAAGGGTGGTGTAGCCGCTGCGGCTCAACACCATCCCGGATGCCAACATGGCGTCGTTGAGCTCCTGCGCGTTCAGGTGGTTCACCTGCAGTACGTTGGGGGTAATTTGCTGCCGTTGTGGCGCATCGGGCCGGCCGCTTACAATAAGGGCGCGGATGGGCAGCTCCTTAATCTGTTCCAGGATCAGCTTTTCCAGGTTGGAGCGCTGCGGCTCGGGGCCGGAAATAAGTACCAGCAAATCGTATAGCCGGGCTACGTTTTCCCTGGGCTTAAAGCGGCTCAGGCAGCCGATGTAGGTGGTATTGGGCGGCAATTTGCCCGGATGGCCCAGTATGCCGGAGAGGTTATTATCCCCTGCAAAGTCGGGCACCCAGCAGGCCCCGTAGCGGCGTATATACTTATAGTTGAGCTTTTGCAGCAAGCGCTCTGTAAATCCTCCGAAAGGGGTTTTGATGAGCAGCTGGTGGGAAATAAACACACAGGGAATACCGGGGTGGTACAATCCAAAGCGGTTATCGGAAATAACTCCCTGAATACCATGGGTTTTTACCACATCCTGCAGCCATTGCTGCTCATAGCGCACCGACCGCAATATTTTAGGGATCTGCTGTATTATCTTCCAGCCAAAGAACCAGCCTTTTTTGGCATACTGTATACGGTAGCCGGGCAGCGGCAGTATGGTAAGCTGCGGAAACTCCTGCTGCAGCAGGGCGGCATGTTTTCCCTCAGCCGCAATAACTACGTCGCAGCCGGCGTTTAATATTTCGTAAATGAGGGGAATGTCGCGGGTAGCATGTCCAAGGCCCCAGTCAAGCGGTACTACCAGTATTTTTTTTGATGCGTAGCTTGTGGACAAATAATTTAAAATTTTTTGCGAATTTAGCGTAATTTACAGTAGGTGTATTGTTAAGAAAAGGTAAACTCTTTTACGATAGGATTATAAAAGAAGCTAGTTATATTTCGTATGAAACAAATAAAATGGCTGTTGATCTTTTTTTTATGTGGGAGTCTGGTACTGCAGGGGTGCAGCGTATTTAAGAAGAATGATTGCGGTTGCCCAACTATGAACAAGAAACACATGCATTGATCACGGTTTCATTACGCAAGTAAAGAGCACCTTACCTTAGAGCACAGATCTGAACCTATCCTCTTTTATTGAAAACCCGGGTTGTAAAAATTATAGGGAACGTCAAACTTATTTTTCAATGAAACCTGTAGAAAGGGACTTACTGATCTTATTGCATGAAGAGCGGTATAGCGAGCAGCAGATCCAGTTTGCAGTTAAGCAGATCAGCGAAATGCTGTCTGTAGTAGAAACCATGGATTACCTGTGCGCGGTAATGGAAGTAGCTGATTGTAACAAAAGCCGGGTTACCAGCAAACGTACCGTGCTGGAAAAAGTATTTGCCAGGAAAACACAGCGCGCTTTTGAATTTGTAATTCACAAGAACTGATCCGGTTTGCCCCGTGCGGCGTTTAACAATGTGCTGCCGGCATTTTCCCGTGCGCCCTTGTTTTTAGATTACCAAACCTGCTTACACTAACCCGTTTCTCCCCCCTTCCACTTTAGATAAATCCAATCATGCGGTTGTTACCGTAATGGACATGTTATGCCGGGCAGGCGTGCCATATGTTCGTAAGCATGCGGCCCGCTGCTCCTGCCGTAAAATATAGCCGGCACGCTTACGGCGGTTGTTACAGCTATAAGGCTGTACCACGTCGTGATTGCAGCGTTATAACCCGCTGTTAAAATCGCCCTCCTAAAAGCTGCGCGCTTTTTAAAATCTTGTTGTAGGTTTGCCGGCAAACAAATCATTGAATTATAATGGCAGACTTTACGCACCTGCAGGATTTTTTACAACCCCTTTCCAAAGCCTCCCTGAACGAAGACCAGGAATATGATGCCGCGCAAATAGGCGGCATTACGGATTTATTTGAAGATGAACAGCTGCCCGACCTGGAAGCTGCGGATATTATTCTGCTGGGCGTAGGAGAAAACCGGGGCAATGGCCCTGGTAAAAAAAGCACCGATGCGCCGGATGTGATACGCAGCGAATTTTACCGCCTGTACTACTGGCACAAGGACGTAAAGATAGCCGACCTGGGCAACCTGCAGCAGGGCGTAAGCCTGGGCGATACCTATGCCGCCCTGCGCACCGTGCTGGGCGAGCTGCTGCAGCTGCAAAAACCGGTGATCATATTAGGCGGTTCGCACGATCTTACCTATGCACAATATAAAGCCTATGCCGGCCATGAATACATTGTGGAGGCTACCGTTGCCGATGCTATGATAGACCTGCAGGAAGAAAGCCTTGTGCCCGCCACCGGCTTTTTGATGGATATGCTTACGGAGCAGCCCAACTACATTAAACATTATAATCATCTCGGTTTCCAGAGCTATTTCGTGCACCCGCGTATGTTAGAAACGCTGGATAAGCTGCGGTTCGACTGTTTCCGCCTGGGCAAAGTGCGCGAGAACCTGGAGGAAGCGGAGCCCGTGCTGCGCAACACCGATCTTTTCAGCCTGGACATTAATATCATCAAACATACCGATGCGCCGGCCAACAGCCTGTCGCCCAACGGCTTCAGCGGAGAAGAAGCCTGTGCCCTGTCCCGCTACGCCGGCATGAGCAGCCAGCTGAGCTCCTACGGTATTTACGGCTACCAGCCCGCCCGCGATAAGGACCAGCTAACGGCCCGGCAGATCGCGCAAATGCTGTGGTACTTTATGGATGGCCGCGCTGTAAAGAACAAGGAAGCGCTGCTGGAAGAAAGGGACGCCTTCTGGGAATTTCATATAGCCTTTGGCGATATAGACACGGTTTTCCTGAAAAGTAAAAAAACCGGCCGCTGGTGGATGCAGCTGCCAGGGAAGGATTTTGTGCCCTGTGCCTATAATGATTACCTGCTGGCCAGCAACAACGAAATACCGGAAAGATGGCTGCGGCACCAGGAGCGAATGTGAGGGTAACTACCGTAATTCATAATTGACAATCCGTAATTGACACTTATGCCTACTTCCAGAAGAGAGCGCCTGGCGCGTCTGAACCTTATCCATAACACGCAGGATGCAATACTTATTGTTATTGGAGTACTACTGGCCGCAGTGGGGCTTAAAGGATTTTTGCTGCCCAACGGCTTCCTGGATGGCGGGGTAACCGGTATTTCGCTGCTCGTTAACCGCCTTACCGGCTGGTCTATTTCCGTGCTGCTGGTGGTTATTAACATACCTTTTATTTTGCTGGCCTACCGCCAGTTATCTTTGCTGTTTACTTTTAAGGCGCTGGCGGCTATTGTTGGCCTGGCGGTGGCGCTGGTATTTTTAAAGGTGCCGGTTATTACCAGCGATAAGCTGCTGATAGCCATATTCGGCGGGTTTTTCCTGGGCGCGGGCATTGGCATGAGCGTGCGCGGCGGCGCAGTGCTGGATGGTACGGAGGTGCTGGCCCTGTATATTAACCGCAAAACAGTGCTGTCAATGGGTGAGGTGATCATGTACTTCAACATCCTGATCTTTGGCGTGGCAGCGGTGCTGATAAATATAGAAACCGCTATGTATGCCATGCTCACCTACCTGTCGGCTTCCAAAACAGTTGATTTTATTATACAGGGTTTTGAGGAATATATAGCCCTTACCGTTATATCGCCGGAAAGTGAGCTGATACGTAAAACCCTTACCTTAAAGCTGCGTAAGGGCGTAACCGTGTTCAAGGGCAAAAGCGGGTTTGGGAAGCGCGGCAGCGTAGACAGCGATATAGATATTGTGTATACCGTGGTTACCCGTTTAGAGGTGCACAGGATCATTGATGAAATTGAAAAGATAGACAGCAGGGCGTTTATTGTACAGCATAATATCAACGATACCAAGGGCGGCATGATCAAGCGGCGCGCCACCCACGGTTAGGCATATTTGAAAAATTCCTTTTTTGTTATGATAAAACACGTTTTACCAGTAGTTGCGTTACTATGCTCCCTGGGAGCAGCACAGGCCCAGGAAAAAATATACCTCTATCCCAACCAGCCGGACCTGCATATTGGCGGGCGGAATAAAATTGCCGATGCGCCTTATATAGAGCATTTCAGCGCGCCGCACAAGAACGGCGCGGCAGTGCTCATATGCCCGGGCGGCGGCTATGCGGTAGTGGTAGATACCTATGAAGGAAAGGAGATAGCCGACTTTTTCACCAGCAAGGGGTACGACGCCATTGTGCTGCATTACCGCGTGAATGATGAAGCCCAAACCGGCTCCCGCTATCCCGCGGCCTATAACGATGTAACTACCGCTATGCGCATAGTAAAATCCAAAGCGGCAGCATGGGGTTTTGACCCGGAAAAAACAGGGGTGATAGGCTTTTCGGCCGGCGGCCACCTGGCCTCCTGCCTGGCCACCATGCAGCAACCCGCCAACCCGCAGGCTGCCAATGCGCTGGAAAAATGGAGCACCCGGCCCGCTTTTGCCATACTCATGTACCCGGTTATTACCATGAAAGCGCCTTATAAACATGCGGGCAGCACCAACATGCTGCTGGGCCCCGATCCTGCGCCTGGTATGACGGACTCCCTCAGCACCAATGAAAGGGTAACCGCACAAACACCGCCTACCATGCTGGTGCATGCTACGGATGATAAGGTGGTTCCGGTTGAGAACAGCCTTATGTTTTATGAAGCCCTGAAGAAAAACGGGGTAAAGGCCACCCTGCATATTTACGACCATGGCGGTCATGGGTTTGGGCTGGGCAAAAAAGACCCGGTGCTGCAATCCTGGCCGGAACTATGTATCGGCTGGCTGCAAAGCTTAGGCATGCCGTAACTCAGCCGGCACTGGGGTAACGGCTTATCAGCTCTGTTACGCGGTCTTTTATATAAGCTGCTTTATGGTCGGTAGCAATGGCGCGGTCATCAAGCCCGGCCAGGGTTTTCTTGTGCAGCTTTTCCACGCGGGTGTCCAGCAGCTTAAAATAGGCGTCCTTTTTTTCTTTCCATTGCACCTGCTGCACGGCCAGGCGCTGGCGGTGGCTGGTGTCCAGGCGGCTGTACAGCTGCCGGTACACCAGGTCCAGCATGCTATCCAGCTGGCGGTAATATTCCAGCGCGCATCCGTACATATACTGGCCTTTTGACAGGCAGCGCTGGTATTGGTTTTCCAGCGAGTCAATAGCGGCCTGTTTGTTCTGGGCCACCACGTTAAGGCATAACAGCAATAACATTGGGATAAAAAGTAGCGATCTTTTCATAGGCTCAAAAGCGGATAGGGAGGGCAAAGGTATGATAAAAAAAGATAATTCATGTAAACCATTATCCTGCCTGATCCGGAACCGCTTATAACCAGTTAGTTAAGCTATTTTATTTCATAGTTGCCCTGCACTACAGCGGCTGCTTAAAAACCGGGCAAAATTCAGTATTATTAATGCAGCATCCTTTTTATTAAAAACCCAAAATCACTGTTATGAATACACGTCGCCACTTTTTACAGCAGCTGGCCGCAACGGCCGTTACCATTCCCTTTATCCCGCTTTCCACCCTGGGCTGCGCACCTGGTAAACCAGGCGGGGATGTAATGTTGCGGGTAGCATTGATGGGCCTGGGCAGCTATGCCACCCGGGTGGCAGAAGCCATGAAAGACTGTACGCGCGCAAAGCTGGTAGGCGCTGTCAGCGGTACCCCCTCCAAGCTGAAGGACTGGCAAAGCAAATACGGTATTCCTGAAAAGAACTGCTATAACTATGATACTTACGACCAAATAAAGAATAACCCTGATATAGATGTAGTGTACATTACCACGCCCAACGCCCTGCACCACGATGGTGTGCTGCGGGTAGCCGCTGCGGGCAAGCATGTAATATGCGAAAAGCCCATGGCCTTAAACGCCAAACAGGGGCAGGAGATGGTAGATGCCTGTAAAAAGGCCGGCGTAAAGCTGCTGGTAGGCTACCGTATGCACTTTGAGCCGAAAACGCTGGAGGTGATACAAATGCGTAAAGACGGGGAGTTTGGCAAGATACTGTTCTTCCAGGGACAGTGCGGCTTTAGTATCGGCGACCCCACGCAATGGCGGCTGAACAAGGAGCTGGCCGGGGGTGGGTCACTGATGGATATTGGCATTTACGCCATTAACGGCGCCCGCTATATGACCGGTGAAGACCCGGTATGGGTAACTGCCCAGGAAACCAAAACCAACCCTGAAAAATTTAAGGAAGGGGTAGATGAAACCATACAGTTCCAGCTGGGCTTTCCCAGCGGCGCAGTGGCCTCCTGCCTCTCTACCTACAACATGAACAACCTGGACCGCTTTTACCTGGATGGGGAAAAGGGCTTTGCCGAAATGCAGCCTTCCACCGGTTACGGGCCTATTAAAGGCCGCACCCATAAAGGTGCGCTTACCCAACCGCACAAAACCCACCAAACCATACAAATGGATGCTATGGCCGGCATTATACTGGCAAACGAAAAACCGCCCGTACCGGTAGATGGCGAAGAAGCGGTAAAAGACCTCAAGATCATTGACGCTATTTACAAAGCCGTAAAGGAGCCGCATAAAATAGACCTGCAGCTGTAGGGCCGCACAGGGAAAAAATAAATCCCTACCTTAGCCCATTTAGCCGCCGGCGCAAAATGGGGGGCCGCGGCGTTTCGTATAATCATACCAGTATGAGGTTCCGCTACCTACTTCTGCTGCTGTTACCGGTAACCGCCGTTGCCGGCCCCGGCAGCGATACGTTAATGCAGGCGCTGAACAGAACCATCCGCGCCACCGCTGCCTATGACCGGCAAAAGCTGCAACGGATCAATCATCTAAAAGCCCTGTACCCCGCTGCCCGCGGCCTGGTGCAGCAGTACAATGCCGCACAGCAGCTGTATGAGGAGTATAAAGTGTTCCAGTTCGACTCTGCCTTTACCTATGCCCGCGCCATGGAGCGCATAGCCACGGCCATGAACGACACTACCCGTATGGCCGCCTCCAAAAACAAGCTGGCCTTTGTGCTGCTGTCGGCCGGCAAGTTCAAGGAAGCCTTTGAATACCTGCAGGATGTGCATCCCCGGCAGCATACAGATAGCATCCGGGCCGAGTATTATACGCTCATGGGCCGCTATTACCACGACCTGGCCGATTACGACAGCGACAGCTATTATACCGCCAGGTACCAGGCCCTTGGCAATACCTGTTTTGACTCGGCCCTGGTGTACATACCGGCCGGCTCATTTGAAAGCCTGTACTATGCGGGCCTCAAGCACCTGAAGCAGGGCAGCGCCGATAAGGCCTTCACCCTTTTCCACACCCTGCTGGCCCGCCCCGCGCTTACCAACCACCAGCTGGCTATTGTAAGCTCTACCCTCAGCTATATTTATGTGCTGAATAAAGACCGGCAAAGCGCCATTGCCGCGCAGGCCAGGGCAGCCATTGCCGACATCCGCTCCTCTACCAAAGAAACCGTTGCCACCTTTAACCTGGCCCAGCTGCTGTATGAGCAGGGCGATTTCGAAAAAGCATCTGTTTACATTGAAAAGGCCATTGACGACGCCAGCTTTTACGGCGCCCGCCAGCGTAAAGTGCAGGTAAGCGCCATCATGCCCATTATACAGGGCGCAAAAATCAGCTATATTGAGCGGCAGCGCAGGCTGTGGCTTACCTACGGCCTTATTGCCACGCTGGTGCTTATTGTACTGGGACTGCTGGTAGTGGTAATTTATAAACAGTACAACAAGCTGAAACGGGCGGAAAAAACCATTTCCGAAGCCCGTAATCGCCTGGAGCTGGCCAATCGGCAACTGCACCAGGCCAACGAAGCCTTGAAAAACCTGAACACCGAGCTGCAGGATGTAAACGCCAGGCTGCTCGAAGCCAACAAAATAAAAGAAGAGTACATCGGGTATTTCTTTAACATCAGCTCTGTATTCTTTGAAAAAATAGTGCGGTTCAAAAACCTTATTGATCAAAAGATAGCCGACCGTAAGCCGGACGAGCTGCGTATGGTGCTGAACAATATTAATATGCGCAGCGAGCGGGATGACCTGCTGCGCAGCTTTGATAAGGTGTTCCTGAAGCTGTTTCCCACTTTTGTGGAGGAATTTAATAAGCTGTTTAATGAAGAAGACCAGGTAGTGCTGAAGAACGATGAGCTGCTGAACAATGAGCTGCGTATTTATGCCCTTATGCGCATGGGCATTACCGAGAACGAAAAAATAGCCCAGATACTGGAATATTCCGTTAAAACCATTTACGCCTACAAAACCAGGATCCGCAACCGCACCATTGTGCCCAAGGACGAATTTGATAAAAAAGTGATGGCCGTAAAGTCGGTTTAGCCCCTGATTTTCTTTCTCGCATAGATATATGATTATTATTTAAATGTGTTTGTAAGGCCTTCGTTAGCAGTGCCTTATATTTTTCCGCACCGCGGCAGGCCCTGCTATTTTCTATATTTTAAGGCTATTAATTTGCCGCCTTCTGCGGATGGTTTTCTTTTGACATTATAAGCTTATACCTGGTTCCACAAATTCCACTCTTTCACAATGATACCTTACCGTATGATCAAGATCCGAACAGTTCAGCTGTTGCTTGGCCTGGCAACATTGCTGGGGGTACTGCAACCGGCCGGCGCGCAAAACAGGCCGTTTACCGGGGTTGTATATGACAATACCAAGGCGCCGGTTATTGGCGCCACCGTGCAGGTAAAGGGCGCCGCTACCGGCGCCACCACCAATACCACGGGCCGGTTTACCCTGCAGGTGCCGCCCGGGGCCGATACGCTGGTAATATCCTACCTGGGCTATAACACGCAAACCGTGGGCATTGCCGGTACTGATAATATTACCGTTACACTAATGCCAAACACCCAATCGCTGGGCGATGTGGTGGTGATAGGCTATGGTACGGCGCGTAAAAAAGAGCTTACCGGCTCCATTGCCACCGTAACCACAAAAGATTTTCAAACCGGTGTTATTACCACACCCGAGCAGCTGATTGCCGGCAAGGTAGCCGGCGTATCTGTTACCTCCAACAGCGGATCGCCGGGCGCAGGCAGCGTAATACGCATACGCGGCGGGGCCTCGCTGAACGCCAGCAACGACCCGCTGATAGTAATAGACGGGCTGCCCGTAGCCAATACGAACATTTACGGCGCTTCTAACCCTTTAAGCCTGGTGAACCCGAATGATATTGCCAGCTTTACGGTGCTTAAAGACGCTGCTGCCACTGCCATTTACGGCTCCAGGGCCTCTAACGGGGTAATACTTATTACCACTAAAAAAGGAGTGGCCGGCAGGCCGCAGTTCAGCTTCTCTACCCAGGTATCTGTATCGGCCCTGGCAAAAAAGGCCGACGCGCTTACCGCCGGTGAATTCCGGCAGCTGGTTGACTCGCTGGGCACCGGCCAGGTAGGCAATGTGCCTTTCAAAAGCCTGATGGGCAGCGCCAATACCGACTGGCAAAAGGAAATATACCAAACAGGTGTTACCACGGATAATAACCTGAGCATGTCCGGCAGCCTGCCCGATATGCCCTACCGCCTGTCATTCGGGTACCTGAACCAGGATGGCATTCTGAAAACAGATAACCTGCAGCGCATCAGCGGCGGCCTTTCCCTTACGCCCATGTTATTTAATAATCACCTGAAGATTGATATTAACCTGAAAGGAGCCGTTAATAAAACCCGCTTTGCCAACAATGCGGCCATTAGCTCGGCGGTGTATTTTGATCCCACACAACCGGTTTATTCCGCCGGCTCACCCTTTGGCGGCTACTATGAGTGGTATGCCAAAGATCCCAATACCGGCGATGTAACGCTTAATAAGCTGGCGCCCCGCAACCCGGTGGCCCTGCTGAACCTGTACAACAACCGCAGTACTGTTATGCGCAGCTACGGCAACATACAGTTCGACTACAAATTCCACTTTCTGCCCGACCTGCACGCCAACCTGAACCTGGGCTATGATATAGCCAAAGGAGATGGAAAAATAAACGTGCCGGCCTACGCTGCGCAGAACTTCCTGGACAGCGGGCAGCATAACCAATATGCCAACCGCATACAGAACAAGGTGGGTGAGTTTTTCCTGAACTACAATAAAACCATACCCGCTATCAAGAGTAATTTTAACGTAACAGCAGGTTACGGGTATTACGATAACCTTTCTACCAATTATAATTACCCGTCGTTCCGCGCCAACGGCGATACCATTCCCGGCAGCGTGCCCACCTTTCCAATGGACAAGCCCGAGAACATCCTGATCTCTTACTACGGGCGGTTAATATATACGCTCAATAACCGGTACATACTGGCGGCATCGCTGCGAACGGACGGCTCTTCCCGCTTCTCCCCTTCCACGCGCTGGGGCACTTTTCCTTCCGTAGCCTTTACCTGGCGTGCGAACCAGGAAAAATTCCTGGCAAACGCCAAAAGTCTGAGTGATCTGAAGCTGCGCCTGAGCTACGGCGTTACCGGCAACCAGGATGGTATTTATAACTACGCCTACCTGGGTGTTTACTCGCTGAGCGATAACGCATCTGCTGTGCAGTTTGGAGATAAGTATTATAACATGGGCTCACCGGCAGCGTATGACGCGGGTATTAAATGGGAGCAAACAGCTACTTACAATGCAGGGATAGATTATGCTTTCCTGGGTAACCGTATAGGCGGCAGCGTGGATGTGTACTATAAAAAAACAAAGGACCTGCTGAACACCATCCCTATACCGGCCGGCTCTAACTTTAGCAGCACCATTCTTACCAACGTAGGGAATATTGAGAACAAGGGCATAGAAGTACAGGTAGAGGCAACGCCGGTTACCAACAAGCAATTTACCTGGTACCTGGCATTCAATGCGGCATACAACAACAACAAAATAACCAACCTTACCGCCACTAAAGACTCCACCTATCCCGGGTCGCTGGCAGGTACGGTGCAGATACACAGCGTAGGCTACAGCCCTTATGCGTTTTACGTGTACCACCAGGTGTACGATGCCGCCGGCAAACCCATTGAAGGCGTGTATGCCGATGTGAACCACGACGGCGTTATAAACGAGCGTGACCTGTACCGCTACAAATCGCCCATTCCCAAATTCATATTCGGCTTTACCACGGAGTTCAGCTACGGCAAATGGTCGCTGCGCACCGTGCTGCGCGCCAACACCGGCAATTATATGTACAATTCCCTGGCCACCGGCGCTTCCAAGGCCAATATGTTCAATACCCTGGGCTACCTGGCCAATACCCTGTCTGAAATTACCAAAAGCAATTTCTACTACGGCCAGCAGCAGTCGGACTACTTTGTGCAGAACGCCTCTTTCCTGAAAATGGATAACCTTACCCTTACCCGCGACTTTGGCAATATTATCGGCAACCGGGTAGGGCTGCGGGTTACAGCTGCCTGCCAGAACGTGTTTACCATTACAAAATACACAGGTATTGACCCGGAAATATACGGCGGTATTGACAATGCCCTTTATCCCCGGCCGCGTACTTTCAGCCTGGGCGCAAACCTTCAGTTTTAACTGTTTTAAATCACGGATATGAAAAAAACATTCGGTTTGATAATGTGTACCGTGTTAATGGGCGCCGTACTGTTCACCGGCTGCACCAAAGACCTGGACCTTAAACCACTTAATTCCAATATAGCGGATGTACAATATGCCACGCCCCTGGGCTATAAGCAGGTACTGGCCAAAGTGTACGGCAGCTATTCGCTGGTAAGCAGCACCGGCGTGGGCAACTCTGATATAAATGTAGCAGGTATTACAGACGCCGGCACCACGGATTTCCTGCGCGCCTGGTGGAATATGCAGGAGCTGACTACGGATGAAGCCAAGTGTGCCTGGAACGATGCCAACCTGCAGGCTTTCCATAACTTCAGCTGGACCTCCAGCAATATTTTTATTAACGCGCTGTACTCGCGCTGCCTGTTTTCAATTACCGTATGCAATGAGTTCATCCGTGAGTCAACAGATGAAAAAGTGGCCGGCCGCAATATCAGCGGCAAAGACGCCGAAGATATTAAGCACTACCGTGCAGAGGCCCGCTTTGTACGCGCTTTCCAGTATTGGGTGCTGATGGACCTGTTTGGCAAGCCGCCCTTTGTTACCGACCAGGACCCTATTGGCAAGTTTATCCCGAAGCAGATTTCCCGGGCCGACCTGTTCGCGTACATTGAGTCCGAGCTAAAAGCTATTGACGGGGAGCTGGCAGCGCCCCGCGCCAATGAGTATGGCCGTGCCGACCAGGCAGCCGCCTGGGCCCTGCTTGCTCGCATGTACCTGAATGCGGAAGTGTATACCGGCACTGCGCATTATACAGAGGCCATTACTTATGCGGAAAAGGTGATTGGCGCCGGCTACACATTAATGCCGCATTACAAAAACCTTTTCATGGCAGATAATAACGTGAGCAACACGGAAATGATACTGCCCATCACCTATGATGCCACGCACTCGCAGAACTATGGGGGCACCACCTTCCTGGTATGTTCGGGCCACGGCACCAATGTAGCGGATAATGCCAAAGCAGGCATACCCGGCGGGGGCTGGAGCGGCAACCGCGCCACTAAAAACCTGCCGCAGGCATTTGGCGATTACAGCGGCAATACCGACAAGCGCGCCATGTTTGGCCTGGGCTCACTGGAAATGAATGATGTGCTGAACTTTAATGCCGGCCTGGGAGTTGCCAAGTTTAATAATATAAATACAGACGGCACCACGCCTTACTCGCCCAACGGCGTGCTGGTAAGTGTAGACTTTCCCCTGTTTCGCCTGGCAGAAATGTACCTGGTGTACATAGAGGCGGTAAAGCGCGGCGGTGGCGGCAGCGAAGCAACGGCCCTCACCTATTTTAACCTGTTACGTAAAAGGGCCTACGAAAATGATAACGGCGTGGTAAGCAGCCTTAGCCTTGAGGATGTGTTTAATGAAAGGCAGCGGGAACTGTACTGGGAGGGCTTTCGGCGTACGGACCTGGTACGTTTTAACCGCTTTACCACGGGCAGCTACCTGTGGCCCTGGAAAGCAGGCATAGCCGGCGGCGCAGGTGCGGATGCGCATTACAATGTATTTCCCATACCATCGTCGGAAATTATTTCCAACACCAACCTGGTGCAGAACGATAATTATTGATCCCTTATTCAAAACGTACCCATTATGCTTACATCAGGCTACCGATATATGATGCTTATGCTTTGCGTGCTGCTGGCAGCAGCTGCCTGCAAAAAAGACGGAGAACAATACACGCTGCAGCCCGGCGGCTTTTCGGGCGGGGCGCTCAGCGCCAGCAGCACCACCATTGTGCTAACCAGGGCTGCGGAAAATGATACGGCCCTTTCTTTTGCCTGGGGCGCAGCTGCTTTTGGCGGCGCTACCGTTGTGGGCTATACGCTGGAGATAGATGTGCCGGCCGATACTTCCGGCGCCAATGCCTGGGGACAGGCTAAAACATTTAATGCCGGCAACCAGCCGCAGGGCTACAGCTTTGCCGGAAAAGACCTGAATAACCTGCTGAGCGCTATGGGCCTGCCCGCAGGCGCCACCAGCCAGGTAGCAGTGCGGGTAAAGGCAGCGGTACCGCAGTATAACGGCGCCGCCTCAACGGTAACGCCGGTATATTCCAATACGCTGGTAGTAACCATTACCACCTTTAGCTCCAACCTGTATGTACCCGGCGATTACCAGGGCTGGAACCCCGGCAGCGCACCCATGTTTCCGCCCATAGAAGGCAAGGCCGGTATGTATGAGGGGTATGTGAACATGCCTGGCAGCGGCGGCCCGTACTATTTTAAGTTTACCAACTCGCCGGACTGGGACCATACCAATTATGGCGACGGCGGCAACGGCACCTTTAGCACCGATGGCAATGCAGCAGGCCTGAGCGTGCCCACGGGCGGCTACTACTACCTTACCGCCAACCTGAACACCAATCAATGGACCGCTACCGCCGTAACCTGGGGCATTATTGGCGACGCCACACCCGGCGGCTGGGATGCCGATACGCCCATGGCGTACGATGCCGCAGAGCAGGTATGGAAGGTAACCGCGCAAATGAAAAAGAACGGCTCCTTTAAGTTCAGGGCCAACAATGCCTGGGCGCTGGATTTCGGGACAGACGCCAATGGTAAGCTGGTGTATGCAGATAATCCTTTCCTGGGCTACACGGCGGGGTTGAACAACCTGGGCGTACCGGAGGATGGTACCTACACCATACGGCTGGACCTGCACCTTTCCGGGCAGTACACCTACAGCGTTACCAAAAACTGAGGTAAGAATGTAAGGCTATTTCCCTTATTGGATCAGGATTTTAGTATACCGTAAAAGGCAATTACACTGTAAACAGATTTTTTTAACGAATGAAGCAGGCAGTTGTGAATTTTATATTGATCATTTGTACCTGGCTACTGGGCGCCTGTGGTAAAGGCGATACCACGGCGCCTTATGCGCCCCCCGTAACCACACCGGCAACAGATACCACGGTGGCCGTGCAGTACGGAACACCTTTTGCCAATGTAACCGACCCGCAGGATGCGGTTATTTACCAGGTGAACATGCGGGTATTCAGCCAGGCCGGCAACTTTGCCGGCGTAACCGCCCGCCTGGGCGCTATTAAAGACCTGGGCGCCAATGTAGTGTACCTGATGCCCATATTTCCCGTAGGCCAGCTGAAAGCGCTGAACTCACCCTACTGCGTAAAGGATTATTTTACCGTAAACCCGGAGTTCGGCACCGTTGCCGACCTGCGCGCGCTCGTAGATGCCGCCCACCTGCAGAACATGAGCGTAATACTGGACTGGGTAGCCAACCATACCGCCTGGGACCATTCCTGGATAAGCGCGCATAAAGACTGGTACCTGCAGGATGCGGCGGGGAATATTGTAAGTCCGCCCGGCACCGGCTGGACGGATGTTGCGCAGCTGAACTACCAGCACGCAGACCTGCGCAAAGCCATGATAAAAGCCATGAAATACTGGGTGCTGACAGCCAACATAGACGGTTTCCGCTGCGATTACGCCGACGGACCGCCGGCAGATTTCTGGAAGCAGGCGATTGACAGCCTGCGGGGCATTACCACGCACCGGCTGATTATGATGGCGGAAGGCGGGCGTACCGCCAACTTTACCGTGGGCTTTGATTATAATTTCGGGTTCAGCTATTTCAATACACTGAAAAATATATATGGTAAGGAGCGCCCGGTTACTGCCATTGATACCTTAAACACCAATGAATACCTCAGCGCAGGGCCCGCGCAGCGCGTGGTGCGCTATACCAGCAACCATGATGTGAACGGGTCCGATGGTACGCCGGCTGAGCTGTTCGGCGGCATTAACGGCGCAATGACTGCCTTTGTGGTAACCGCCTTTATGAAAAGCGTGCCCATGATCTATAACGGGCAGGAAGTAGCCACCGCCTACCGCCTGCTGTTTCCCTTTACCGGCGCTAAAATTGACTGGAGCGTGCACCCGGAGGTAACAGCGGAATATAAAAAGGTGCTGGCCTTCCGCAGCAGCAGCGCCGCCATAAGGCGGGGCGCGCTTACAAGCTACAGCAGCAACGACGTTTGCGCGTTTACGAAAGTACTGGGCACGGAACAGGTGCTGGTGATTGCCAACCTGCGTAACCGTACCATCACCTATAACGTGCCGCCCGCCTTGCAGCCCGTGGCCTGGAAAGATGTTTTTACCGGCAGCTCCGCGGCATTGGGAACTTCTTTTACCCTGCAGCCCTACGCTTATTACATTTTGAAACCATAACAATAAAGAAGCACACACTCTAAAATGCAAACCAGGTATTACAGCTTGCTGGCAGCCTTTATAGCTGCACAGATGGCCTTTACACGCGCCGGCGCGCAAACACCGCCCGTGTTGGATGCGGGCAATGTAACGGCTGTGCAAAAAACAGCGCAGCAGGTAAAGATCACCACTGCGCACGCTTTTGCGGAAGTTACCGTGTACAGCGCAGGCACCATACGGGTACGTATTGATAAAAAACCACTGGCGCCCGATTTTTCCTATGCTGTTATAGCAAAGCCCGAAGCGGTAAACACGCGCATAACAGAACAGGACAAGGCAATTGTGCTGCAAACAGACTCGCTGAAAGCAGTAATTGGCAAACAGCCGTTTTCCATAGCATTCTATACGCCCGGCGGGCAGGTGATTAACCAGGATGAAACAGGCCTGAACACCAGCTGGGTGGGCGATGCAGTTACCACCTATAAAAAGCTGCAGGAAGGAGAGCGCTTTATAGGCCTGGGAGAAAAAACCGGCAACCTGGACCGCTCCGGTACCGGCTATACGAACTGGAATTCCGATGTATTCGGCTACCAGGTAGGGCAAGACCCCATGTACGCCACCATTCCCTTTTACATAGGCATACACCATGATAAGAACTACGGGATTTTCTTTGATAACACCTATCAGAGCGACTTTAACTTTGGCGCCAGCAACAACCGCTTTTCCTCTTTTGGCGCACGTGGCGGGGAAATGAACTATTACTTTATTTACCACCGCCGGCTGGCGGATATTATTACCGCCTACACCGCGTTAACAGGCCGTATGCACCTGCCGCCCATGTGGAGCCTGGGCTACCAGCAGAACCGCTACTCTTACTACCCCGGCACCGAAGTGCTGCGCATAGCGCAAACCCTGCGCGAGAAAAAAATACCGGCCGACGGCATTACGCTGGACATACATTACATGGACCGCTACCAGCTGTTTACCTGGGATAAGGAGCGTTTTCCCGATCCGCCGCAGCTCACCGGCGCCCTGAAGAAAATGGGTTTCCGCACCACGGTGATCGTAGACCCGGGCATTAAGGTGGAAAAAGGCGCGCCTGCCTTTGAACGCGGCCTCCAGGACAGCGTATATATTAAATATCCCGACGGGCAATACTACACCGGCCAGGTATGGCCCGGCTGGTGCCATTTCCCCGACTTCACCGCTGAAAAGGGCCGTGCATGGTGGCGCAAAGAGGTAAAGTTTTTTGCTGATAACGGCGTAAGCGGCATCTGGAACGATATGAATGAAATAGCTACCTGGGGACAGAAAATGCCGGATAATGTGCTGTTTGATTACGATGGCATAAAAGCCAGCCACCTGCGTGCGCATAATGTGTACGGCCTGGAAATGGTGCGCGCTTCTTATGAGGGCGCGCGCGAGCATAACACAGAGCGGCCGTTTATACTTACCCGTGCCGGCTATGCCGGCCTGCAACGCTATGCCGCCATATGGACGGGCGACAACCGCTCCGAAGACAACCACATGCTGCTGGGCGTACGCCTGCTGAACAGCCTGGGCCTGAGCGGCGTACCCTTTACCGGTATGGATGTTGGCGGCTTTACCGGCAACCCTACCATAGCGCTGTACACCCGCTGGATGCAGGTAGGCGCTTTTATTCCCTACTTCCGCAATCATACCGCGCTTAACACCAAAGCATCTGAACCCTGGGCTTATGGAGAGGAGGCGCTGGAAATAGCGCGCAACTACATTAACCTGCGCTACCAGCTGCTGCCCTACCTGTACAGCACTTTTTATGAAGCCACGCAAAGCGGCCTGCCGGTAATGCGCAGCCTGGCCATTGACTATACTTTTGATCCTAAAATATATGACCCGCAATACCAGCAGCAATACCTGTTTGGCCCGGCGCTGATGGTAGCGCCTTTTGAAAGCGGAAAGGATTTTGGCCGCGTGTACCTGCCGGCCGGCCGGTGGTATGAGCTGTACACCGGCGCTGCCACTGCAGGCAGCCGGGAGCAGATTATTCCGCTAACAATACAGCAGCTGCCGGTGTATGTAAGGGAAAGCAGCATTATACCCATGCAACCGCTGGTGCAAAATACCATGCAGCAGCCTGCAGATACGCTAATGCTGCATATTTACAACGGCACGGTAAAAAATACCTTTGTGTATTATGAAGATGACGGCATCAGCTTTAACTATGAAAAAGGCGCCTTTTACAAGCGCAGCATCACCTTTGACCCTGTAGGCAAGGTGGTAGAATTTGGCAAAGCCGGCGGCAGCCTGCCTTCAAAATTCAAATATGTAAAGCTGCTGCTGCATGGCTTTAGCGGGCAGCCTGCCTGGAAGCTGAACGGCAAAGCAATACCAATACAGGAGGAAGCCTGCTCATTCCTGCACGGCATTTCCAAATTTGACCCGGAAAAAAGCGCCGGCAGTGTGGATGCCGACAAGGTAAGCACGTTTGTGATCGGGAATGAGGCGGGGGAGTTTTCAATAAAAATGTAAAAGGCAAAATGTAAAATTTCAAATGTAAAAGTAAAATGCGGTGCGTAATAAGCTTACCAACGGTACCTGTTGAACACTGCCTGCGGCTTTTACATTTGAAATTTTACATTCAATATTTTACATTCCTATATCACCACCAGCTCGTAAAAATCAGCCGGGGTAAAATATTGCTGCGCCAGCTGCTGCAGCTCTTCAGCTGAAATGGTTTTAATAATGCGGATGTTGTTGTTAAAATAATTTTCATCCAGGTCGTTCAGGATCAGGCTTTTCCAGCGCTGTATTACCTGGAAAGCGCCATCCAGGTCGCCCAGGATGGAACCGATCATATAGTTGCGTACCAGGCTTAGCTCCTCTTCCGGTACCGGCTCGTGCTGCAACCGCTCCAGCTCTTTATAAATCTCTTCAATGGTGGCTTCGCACACATTGCGGCCGGCCTCTGTATGTATATTCAGCGCGCTGGTTTGGCGGAAGTTGTATAGCTGCGAGTGAATGCCGTAGGTATAGCCTTTATCTTCCCGGATGTTGCTCATAAGGCGCGAGCCAAAGTACCCGCCCAGTATGGTGTTCAGCACCATCATTTTAGGAAAGTCGGGATGGTAGCGGTTAGGGAAAGGCCGGGCTACACGCACTGCACCCTGCACACCATTTTCATCATTAAAAATACGATGCTTTTTTTCCTCTGCTGTTTGTATGGGCAGCTCGGGCCGCAGCAGGTTGCTTTCACCATTCCATTTTGAGCTGCCGAAGTATTTGTTCAGCAGCGGTATCATATTTTCCGGCAGGTTGCCGGCAACAAATATTTTACAGTTGTTATAGGAATAATGCCTTTGATAAAAAGCGCGGAGGGTGCCTGTTTCCAGGGCATCATAAGCCATCATTGAGCTTACGCGGCCGTACGGGTGAAACTCGCCAAACAGGTACCGGTCTATATAACGGTTGGCTACAAAGTCGCACTTCTGCAGGTTTACCGCCAGGCGCTGTTTCATATTCTGCTGGTAAATGGCCAGTTCGTCGCTGTTGAAAGCAGGGTCCTGTATCACCTCCTGCAGCAGCGGCAGCAGGTCTGCCGTGTGCCGGGTAAGGCAGTGCAGGGTATAAGTGGCGTTTTCGTGATAGCTGTTGCGGTTCAGGTAAGCGCCAAAGTATTCAATGCTTTCGTTTATTTCCAGGGCATTGTGCCGGCTGCTGCCGTTCTTCATCAGGAAGTTGGTGGCGGCTGCTACCTGGCTTTCCTGCTCATACCAGCTGCCGGCCGGGAACACCAGCTCCAGCTGCAAGGTATCCTGCTCATCGTTCTTTATAACGTAAACGGGTATACCGTTATCCAGCGTGAATTTTTCGTATGGTTTCAGCGTTATATCAAACTCTACTGCGTCTTTTATTGCGGGGGCAATTTTTCTGTTCATATCTGGTTATCTGCGTAGTAATAGATAGTATTGGAATTATTTTCATCAAAAATGATGTTGGCTTCGCGGTGAATGTCTGCCGTAGTTACCAGCTCATAATGTTGGAACTCCGTGTTCATGAACGCGGCATCGCCCATCAGCTCATAAAAGGCCAGGTTGTTGGCGCGGTTCAGCAGGCTCATATCTTCAAAAGCCAGCAGGCTTTCCACCCGGTTCTTTACTTTTTGCAGCTCGCGTTCCGGTATCTGTGTTTGCTGCAGCTTGCTAAGCTCTTCGTGTATGGCCTTTTCCGCATCTTTCATTTTAACGCCTTTTACCAGCTTGCCTTCAATGGTAAGCAGGCCGGCGTCTATACTGCCAAAGTGATAGCACTCTATATTGCTGAACAGCTTTTTTTCCTTTACCAGCACCTGGTGCAGGCGGCTTGAGCTGCCCCCGCCCAGTATATCGGAAATAAGGTCTGCCGCATAGTAGCGCTGGTCCTGCCGCTGGTACATATGATAGCATTTGTACAACGCATCCAGCGGTACATTGGCTTTCACCTCCAGCTTATGCGCCGCTGTTTGCGGCGGCTCCTGCGGCAGCTGGCGTTGGTATTTTTCGCCAGAGGGAATATCGCCAAACCATTTTTCAGCCAGGGCTTTCACCTGCGGCGTGGTTACTTTACCGGCCACCACCAGTATGGCATTTACAGGACGGTAGTATTTGAAGAAGAAAGCCTTTACATCTTCCAGGCGGGCATTTTCAATATGCGACAGCTCCCTGCCAATGGTCATCCACCGGTAAGGGTGGGTGGTGTAGGCCAGCTCGCGCATTTTATGCCAAACATCGCCATAGGGCTTGTTAATATAGTGTTCCTTAAACTCTTCGCTTACTACCTTGCGCTGCACGTCCAGGCTTTTTTCATCAAACGCCAGCGACAGCATGCGGTCGCTTTCCAGCCAGAAAGCGGTTTCAATGTTTTCCGCGGGCAGCTGTATGTAGTAGTTGGTAAGGTCGTTGGTGGTAAAGGCGTTGTTTTCGCCGCCGGCCATCTGCAATGGCTCGTCATAATCGGGTATGTTCACGGAGCCGCCAAACATCAGGTGCTCAAACAGGTGGGCAAAACCGGTGCGGGCCGGGTCCTCATCACGCGCGCCCACATCGTACAGTACATTCAGTACGGCCATAGGCGTAGTATGATCTTCATGCACAATTACCCGCAAACCATTGTCCAGCGTAAATTTATTAAAGTGGATCATATTCTTTTTTTGAAAACTGAAACTGCTACCCCCGCTAAAACAGGGGAAATGCAAGTTATTAAAATTCTATGGCACAACAGATAATAAGTAAAAGACGCCGCAACTCCGGTCGGGAGGCAGCAAGCCGCCTGCTTTACAGTGCGCCGCCGGCGGCGGAAACGGATTAGGGCTGCAGGTACAGCTCATGCTGGCGGTAGTTGATAATAACGGCGGAAAACTGCTTCCACACTGCATAACCGATGGCGCCTGCTATTTCCATGGTTTGCCCTTTGTCATTCACATCCTTGCAGTAGCTTACCGGCACCTTGTGCAGCTGTGTTTTACCTACAGACAGGGAGGGGATGCGGCTGTTCACATAGCTGTAGGTCTTTAACAGGTCCTGCACCTCTTCGGAGCCCACGGTGCTCATACGGTCGGCCAGCTGGTGTTCCTGCACATAAGGCCAGTTAAACAGCAGGCCATAATCGCCGCCGGTGGTTACATGGTAATTGGCGGTAAGGGATTGCCCGTCGTCCAGCTCAATGGTGGCGGGTATTACAGGGGTACGGAAGTTCAGCTCAAAGGGCATTATCTGCGCGCCGGCAAATTTAAGAGAGGTGCCGGGCGGGTACAGCACCAGCCGCTGGTTTGCGTAATCAATTTTTACAACATATTGCCGCAGCAGGTCAATACCAATAAACCCGTCTATCAGCAGGGGGCCTTTGCGGAATTCGGGAATATTTTCCAGGTAAACTTTCAGAAAGGGGATCTTTGTCTTATCCAAGTACAGCACATTCAGGGTAGTAGTGTTCACCTTCAGCATCAGGTTATTGGTGGCGGTAACGCCGGCTTTTTGCCTGAGCGGCAGGTTTAGTTTTTTAGCCAGGCCGTAATGCAGTATAGTAACCTCTGTACCGGTATCGAAAATAAAATGCAGGGTATCGCTGCTGCCCGATACCATGGCAGGTATTACAATCTGGTTGCCATAAAGCCGGAAGGGCAGCACGGCTGCGGCGCCCGGCTCCTCAGGGGCAGCGTGGCGCCGGTTTTGTGCGTGCGCCGGCACAAACAGGCTGCAGCACAGCAGCACAAGCAAGGTATAGTTCCGCATGTAAAACACATTACCAATAACGTTACAAAATACTTTTTATTGGTAGTTTTTTGAGCATAAGTTCTTTATTGCGGATAATCAGCAAGGTGGGTTTGGTGCCTACTGTTTTCAGTATGTCCCTGTAAAGCTGCAGGTTATTGGAGAAGTTGTTGTTAACCCCCACGATAATGTCGCCTTTTTTAAAGCCGGCTTTTTCAGCCGGGGAGCCTTTGATAATGTCGGTAATTTCAATGTGCCCGTCAATCAGGTAAATGATAAGTCCTGTATAAGAATAATCAAACGGATCGCGGTAATGGGTATTGGGCAGCAGGTATATTTCCTTTTTGGGATAGTTCAGGTAAAGGTTAAAACGGCGCAGCAGGTCGTTGCCGATCATGCCGCCCAGGAAAGGATAGGCCGTGATGTTGGTAATGTCATCAAACAGGTATACCGGCACATTACGGAAATTGTAGGTAGCTATTTTAAACTCCTGTATGGTGGTAACCTGCATTTCCATTTTGCCGCCGAGGCCCTGGGCTTCGGTTTGTATAATTTTGCGGCGCCGCCTGCGGGATGACAGCAGCGCGCTGTCTTTCACAAACTGGTTAGAGAGCAGCAGGCACATACCGGCGCCGGTATCAAAGTAATAGCGGTTCAGTGTTTGCGCTTTGCCATTGCGCAGCGGCGCCGATACAATGGGTATAAGTGTGAGGGAAGGTTTCAGCAGCTGCCCGCCCCGGGGATAGGAAAACTTTCCTTTGGAGTAAATGTTTATAAGCTCCTTATCATAATCCACATTCACAAGGTAGCGGCTTAGCAGGCTATGCCCAATTATCCCGTCTATCTGCAGGCCATACACCTGGCTAATAAGCTCATAATCATTCACATGAAAATTAAGGCTGTCTACCTCCAGGCCGGGCAGCACCAGGGTGCGGTGCATGGCAAATGACACCTGCCGGGCGCCGCCCAGGCCGCGCACAATGCGGTCCGACGGCTGCAGCGGAATACCCAGGCGTACGCAGGTATTGGTATCAAGGGAAATGCCGGCGCTGCCGGTGTCGAGTATAAACTGCAGGGTATCCGGAAAGCCTTTGAGAAGCGCCTGTATAACTACCACGCCGCCGTAATATTGCTTAAAATGAAAGCTGGTAATGAGCACAGCCTCTTTTTCAGTAGTATCGGTATGCCGGGCGCTGGAAGGTACCAGGGCAGCTGCGTGTGTGGAATTGCAGGTAAGGGCCAGGAGGGCCAGCCAGCAGTATAACAGTAAGGTATATCGCATACAGGACGCGGGAAGCTCTCGTTTACCTAAATTTAACATTAAAATGCTTTTACATAGCAAAAAAATGTTTCAAACGGCGGCAAAACCGTACAAACAACAGATTGCGCCGTATAAAGCGCCGCACAGCGCGGGCAGGCGGTTACAGGGCATTGGCCGCTGTGGGTTAAAAAGCCGGAATATGCCTGTTTAACAGGCCGGGAAATCAGCGCCGGTACTTATCTAGCCGGCAGGCGCTATGCCCGGCTGACGATTATCAGGATATAATATCCCGTAATTAGTAACTTTGTTCCATAAGGCTTTACAATGCAACTGAAAGATCTATATCAGAAGGCCCTTGCTTTTGAGTGGCTGACTGCGGAAGAAGGAGTGTACTTATTTGAGAAAGCGCCCATGGCAGAGCTGGCGCATATTGCCAACGAGCTGCGCAAAATACAGGTGCCGCACGGAAAGGTAACCTGGCAGATAGACCGGAACGTAAATACCACCAATGTTTGCACCGCCAACTGCAAATTCTGCAATTTTTACCGGGTGCCCGGTCACCCGGAAGCCTACATTACCAGTATTGACGAATACAAGCGTAAAATAGATGAAACGCTGAAGTATGGCGGCGATCAGCTGCTGCTGCAGGGCGGGCATCACCCCGAGCTGGGCCTTAGCTTTTACGTAGATCTTTTTAAGCAGCTGAAACAGCTGTACCCCACCTTACGCCTGCATACACTGGGCCCCCCGGAAGTAGCGCATATTACCAAGCTGGAAAAAAGCACGCATATTGAGGTGCTCACGGCCCTGAAAGAAGCGGGCATGGACAGCCTGCCCGGCGCCGGCGCAGAAATACTGAACGACCGTGTGCGCCGTCTTATTTCAAAAGGCAAATGCGGCGCACAGGAGTGGCTGGATGTAATGCGCGCAGCGCACAAGCTAAACATCGCCTCCTCCGCCACCATGATGTTTGGCCATGTGGAAACCGTGCTGGAACGTTTCGAGCACCTGGTGGCCATACGGCAGGTGCAGAGCGAAAAGCCGGAAGGGCACTATGGCTTTACCGCCTTTATTCCCTGGACCTTCCAGGATGTAGATACGCTGCTGGCCCGCATACGCGGAGTGCACAACATTACCACTGCAGAAGAATACATACGCATGATAGCGCTCAGCCGCATTATGCTGCCCAATATTAAGAACATACAGGCGTCGTGGCTAACTGTAGGCAAACAGGTAGCGCAGCTATGCCTGCATGCCGGCGCCAATGATTTTGGCTCTATTATGATCGAAGAAAACGTGGTAAGCGCCGCCGGCGCACCGCACCGTTTTACCTACCGCTCTATACAGGAAGCAATACGGGAAGCCGGTTTTGAGCCGCAGCTGCGCACCCAGCTGTACCAGTTCCGGGAAATACCGGCCGCCATTGAAGAACAGGTGATTAACTACTAAAAAGAATGTAAAATCATAAATGTAAAATGTAGAATGTAAAAGTAAAATGCAGCGTATTATGTAAGCGGCGTTTTACTTTTACATTTAGTATTCAGAATTTTACATTTTACATTCTTTTTCGTCCCCTTTTTTTGCATTCCCTTAACATCTGCATGTGTAACTCTACCCTCCCCGGCCCGTCTAAACAATATAAAAACGAGGCGATTATGAAAAAGATGGGATTATTTGCAATCAGCGCGGGCCTGTTATTGCTGGCGGCTTGTTCCAGCACCAAACTCACCTCATCCTGGAAAACAAGCGATGCACAGCTGCAGCCGGATAAAAAGATCATGGTAATGGCCCTGGTGCCCAAACAGGAAAAGCAGCTGCAGGCGCTAATGGAAGATAACCTGGTAACAGAGCTGAAAAAAGAAGGGCTCAATGCTGCTTCTGCCCTGCGTACCTACGGGCCGAATGCTTTTGGTGATAACATCAGCGAAAAAGCCGCCATACGCAAGCTGCGTAACAGCGATGCCAGCCAGGTGCTAACAGTGGTGCTGCTGGATAAAAAGCGTGAGAAAGAATTTGTGCCGGCAGGGCCTGCATATGGACCGTTCCCGTATTATTACGGCGGTTTCTGGCCTTATTACAGCCGCTGGTATGGCGCTATGTACAGGCCGGGTTATTACCAGTCCAACACCAAATATAACTGGGAAAGCAACCTGTACGACCTGGACCAGCATAAGCTGATCTACTCTGCGCAAACGCAGTCGGTAGACCCGCCCACAGCGGTAAGGCAGGCGTACTTATACGCAAAACAAATTGTAAAGGACATGACTAAACAGCAGTTGATAGCCAGGAATTAACAAGGGTGTTTTCATTCAATCCAAAACCAACCGCTACAACTGCGCAAAGGGTGTATCAAAGCTGGTACACCCTTTTTATTGAAATGCCCCGTCCTGAAATAAGTTGATACAAAAATCAATTTATTATGAAGGAGGGGAAATTTGTTAAGGTTAGACGAAGCCAGCGGGATTATAGCTTATCCTTTAAATTGCAGTTAGTAGGAGAAATAGAAAGGGCATAAGCATGTAAATTTGCTAAATTTGGCGCCTGAACCGCTTACATACCACCAGTTTTCCTGCTATGTTGGAACTTCGCGTTAATGACCATATAACCCTGCGGCAGCTGCAGCCGGCAGATGCGGTACCGCTATACCGGCAAATAGACGCATCGCGGAAAAGCCTGCGTAAATTTTTACCGTGGGTGGATTACAATACCAATGAAGAACACTCCCTGCGTTTTATACAGCTTATGTTACGCAAGGCAGAAGAGCAGGAAGCCATGGCCCTGGGCATGTGGTACCAGCAGCAGCTGTGCGGCGTAATGGACCTGCATGGCTGGGACCATTTGCTGCAAAAGGCGGAAATAGGCTACTGGGTAAGCGAAGCCTTCCAGCGCAAAGGCATTGCCACTGCCTGCTGCAAAGCGTTGATTACGTTTGCGTTTAAAAAACTGCGGCTGAACAAAATAGAGATCCGCTTTGTGCTGCAGAACGAGCGCAGCGCACAAATACCCATACGCCTTGGATTTACCAAAGAAGGCATACTACGGCATAGCGCCAAGCTGCACGGGCAGTACGTGGATATGGTAGTAATGGGCATTTTGCGGGAGGACTGGAAATTTTAACAGGCAATAAACCCGGCATTATTGCAGCAGCCGGCCCGTTTTCCTGAGCGGGCCGGTGTTGATGTCGTAAGGCGTTACCGGTTGAAAAGCGGAAAGCGCACGTTTAAGGTACGCGCGCTTTCCCGGATGTTATGTCTTGTATTTATGTGCTGTTATCAGATGTCGCAAATCTCCACACCCTGTTTCAGGGAGGCCAGCTTATCGGCCCTTTTGGGCACAAATTCCTGGGCTACAAAGCCTTTAAAGCCGGTATCGTGTATGGCTTTCATAATAGCGGGATAATACAGCTCCTGTGTTTCGTCGATCTCATGCCGGCCAGGTACGCCCCCGGTGTGATAGTGTGCAATGTAGGGATGATAGTCCTGTATGGTGCGGATCACATCTCCTTCCATGATCTGCATATGATAAATATCGTACAGCAGCTTAAAACGGTCGCTGTCAATGGCTTTGCACAGCTCAACGCCCCAAACCGTATGGTCGCACTGGTAATCGTGGTGGTTTACCTTGCTGTTCAGCAGCTCCATCACAATGTTCACCTTCTTTTTTTCCGCATAGTCCATAATGCGTTTCAGGCCCTGTGCGCAGTTTTTCAGGCCCTGCTCATCATCCAGCCCTTCGCGGTTGCCTGAAAAGCATATGAGGTTGGGAAACCCTGCCTTGGAAGTTTCGTCGATCAGGTACTGGTAATATTCCACCAGCTTATCATGGTGCTCCACCCGGTTCCAGCCTTTGGTAATGCCCCAGTCTTTATTAATAGCGGCTACCATGGCGCAGGTAAGATCATATTTCTTAGCCGTGGCAAAATCTTTAGGATCCAGCAGGTCAATGGATTGTAAACCCATTTGTTTGGATGATTTGCACAGCTCTTCCAGCGGAATATCGCTGTAGCACCAGGCGCAAACAGAGTGGTTAATATTGCCTTTCAGCTTTTCGTCCATAACCTGTTCATGGGCCATTAACCGGTTGGTAAGCGACGACAGCGTAGTAGAGGCAAAGGCCATAGCAGCGGCTTTCTTGATCATATCGCGGCGGGAGTTTTTATCAGTCATATTGCGGAGCATGATTTTTACAGGGGAAAAGATAGGGAAATTAATTACGAATTACAACCGCCCCTGCGGGTTGTACGCATTTTCATTTTACCGTATTTCGCGCACATCTTTTTGACCTAATTTTACGTATATATCAATGAGTTATTAAGTAGTACAGCAGCCGGTTCCGGCCGGTTTCAAAGTTTGGCATTAATTATGCATATTTAACAGAAACTGTAACATTTTACCTATTTAAAAGTTTTATAGAAAAGAGGAGGTTGAAAATGGAAAAAAGATATACCCCGAGTTTATGGGTTTGTGTATTAATGGACCTTTTAGGTTGTGCAAGCTACGCTGTTCCCATGTTAGGAGAAGTTAGCGATGTTATCTGGGCCCCCATCTCCGCCATTATTTTTTACCGCATGTTTGGCGGCACCCTGGGCACCTTCGGCAGTTTGTTCAATTTCATGGAAGAACTGTTTCCCGGCCTGGATTTCATACCCACCTTTACGCTTTCCTGGGTAATGCAGCGTATAACGCAGGGCTGGCGCGAACCAAAGGTGAAAATGAAAATGCAGGAACAAAAAGCTTGAAAGGATGTGGTACTTCACGGCAAGTTACCCGTCTTCCAAAATACCAAGGTTGTAAGGATTTAAAGTTGGATGTTTTAGAAACACGTGCAGTATTAAACAAACATCCACCTTTATTTTCTTTCAACCTTTCAAGTTTTTAGCAATCAGCCTTTTGCACGTATCGCGCCCACGGGCATTACCTGTACCGGCATAACATTTTGCATACGCATGTTCCGGTTGCCCCTTTTCTCCCCACTGCTGAAATGGTTCAGGAAATAAGAAAAGCTAAGCAGGCAAAAACGTTTTAATACCCTGGCCTGTACATCTTCAATATAGTTTTCCCCTACATTACGGCTAATGCTTACATTCTGGTTCAGCAGGTCAAAACCCTGCAGCTTAATAAGGCCCTGCCCGTTGCGGAATACGCTTTTTGACAGGAAGGCGTTCAGCATGGCGGCGCTTTGGTTATAACCGGCCGCCAGGCCGGTATTGAATGTATAATCAAGGTCAAATCCCACGTTAAAGCCCAGGGGCAGGTTCAGGTTAAAATCAAAGGAAAAATAATAGTTGAAATAATCGCGGTTATTATCTTTTTGTACGGAATAGCGGGCGCCGTTATAGTTTACCCCGCCATTTGCAGCAAAGTCAAACAGCTCCCGGAAAACATAGTTAAAGCTAAGACCCTGGTTTACCGTAAAGTTATTGGTAATGCCCTTTATGTTATTGATATAGCTTACATCCCGGCTCAGGTTAAAGTTGGTGGTGGCGTTCAGGGAGGTATGCTCCCGTTTGAACGGGATGGCATTTACCAGGTTACCGCTTATGTTATAGGCGCCGTTTACATTCACTGGCTGGCTTACCTGCCGGCCCAGGGAGTCGAAGTAGCTGGCGTTAATGATTTTGTTGCTGGTAACGGCTACGCTTATATTAGCAAATAAGCCCTGCATGGTAGCGGGGTTAAAGGTGTTATAGCCTATGCTCACATTGTTGTTGAAAGCCGGCTTCAGGTCCGGGTTGCCCAGCTGTACATACAGCGGGTTGCTGTTATCCGGCACGGGCTGCAGCTGGTTCACGTTTGGCTGCTGCGTAGCGCCATGGTAAAAGAAGCGCAGGCGTTTATTGTTGCTGAACGCGTAGCTGAAAGAGGCAGATGGGAAAAAGTTAAAAGTATGCTGCCGCAGGCGGTTCTGCAGGCTGATGTTATTGTTATCCAGGTTGCTGTACTGCACATTTAACCCCAGGCTGTAGTCGTACGCGGCTTTTTGCGTGCGCAGGCTAACGCCTGCCTGGTGGGTGGAGAAGGTGTTTTCAAAAGCATTGCTCAGGCTATCATTAGGCCGGTCATAAATGCCTTTGGCAGTATTAAAATCGTATGTGCGTTTGTCGGACGATGTATAGTTACGGCTCCAGGCGTAGCTGAATTCCAGGAAATGATCGCGCAGCAGCGGCTCTGTATAAATAAGGCGCATGCTGGTGTTAAGGCCATGGCTGGTTATATCATTGCGCTGGTCTATACTGTCTGTTTGGGTGGCGCCGCTGGGCTGCACAAACAGGTTGTTGGAGCGGTTATAGTTCTCCATATCGCTGTTGGTGGTGCCTATGTTAAGGTTGGCGCTGAAGGTGCGCCCTTTTTTGCTGAACTTTTTACGGTACAGCGCATCGGTGGTAAAGCCCGGCGCAGCGCTGGTGCTGATGTTGCGGGTAGTGCCGTTGTTCACCAGCTGGTGTTTGCCGCCCAGTGATTCATACAGGTTATCCTGGAAATTATTGCTGGTGGTGTAATTAAAGTTGGGCGAGATAACCAGGGACTGTGAGCTGTCTATCTCATACTCTATCCGCATGTTCATGTTATGGTTGGCATTGGTGCCCAGCGAGTGCGCCTGCTGGTTATAATAATATGTGGTATCGGGCAGCAGGTTCTGGCGGGCGCTGTTGCGCTCATTTTCCGTGCGGGTATTGTTATAAAAGTAACTGCCGCTGATGCGCAGCCTTTTGGTAAGGTCTTCGCTGTAATTAAGGCCGGCCGTCCAGTTGCGGGATATGCCATTTCCCCCGTTGTTGCCCATACCGCGTGCGCCCGCGCTCATGGTAAGGCCGCCAAGGCTGGTATAGCCCTGGCTGTTTATATTATTGCCGCTGCCGATAAAGGAAAGCTGCTGCTCATCCCGGAAACGGTTCAGGGAAGCGTTGGCAGCAAAGCGGTCCTCTGTGCCTGCGCCGGCAGATACCTGGCCAAACACCCCTTTCTTACGGTCTTTTTTTATGGTAATGTTAATCGCCTTTTCCGTTTGCCCGTCGTCGATACCGGAAAACTGGGCCTGGTCGGATTTTTTGTTGATCAGCTGTATCTTGTCTATAATATCTGCGGGCAGGTTTTTGGTAGCCAGCCTGGGATCGTTGCCAAAAAAAGGCTTACCATCCACCAGTATCTTTTTAATAGTTTCTCCCTGGGCTTTAATGGTGCCATCCTTATCAACCTCCACGCCAGGCAGCTTTTTCAGCAGCTCTTCCACCACAGCGTTCTGCCGGGTTTTGAAAGAGCCGGCGTTAAACTCCAGGGTATCTTTCTTTACCCGTATGGGCGGTTTTATTTCCGTAATTTCAACTTCGCCTAATGTAACGCCTGTTTTTTGCAGGGGTATGGCGCCCAGGCTGGCCTGTGGTTTATCTTCATTAAGCGATACGGTTTGCAGCAAAGGCTGGTAGCCCAGGAATGTGATATACAGCTTGTAAGTGCCGGTGGGCAGCTCATCCAGGGTAAAGCTTCCTTTTTTGTCTGTAAAGGCAGATGCGGCTATAGAGGAGTCTTTGGCATATAACAACGCTATGCTGGCATCGGCCAGCGGCTGTCCGGAGGTTTTATCAGTAAGATGGCCTTTGATCAGTCCTTTCTGCTTTGTCTGCGCCAGGGTTAAGGTACTACACAGGATAATAAAGGCCAGCGTGCATATAAATGACTTCATCCAACTCGCTATTGAGATTAGTAACGCTGTTAGTCCTGCTTTAGTGCCGCCCAGCGTTGTGCACGGTGCCGTAATTTAACAAGTTAAAACTGTACGGCGCCTGCCGTTTAAGGAGTTTTACAGCCACTTGTGGTGCTGCAAACGGTTTCCGCTTATGGGGGGCAGGGTAAGCAAGGGCCGGCTGCCTGCCTGTAAGCCAGGCAGGTGCAAAGTACGCAATCTCCGTTAAGCATCCTTATTTACTGTTAATTATTGTTAAGAAAAGGAAGCAGGCACGGAGGGAAAGCAATAGATTTGTTTGTTTACGATTAAACGGCCTTCATGCGTAAGCGTATCCGTAACATACTTATATTGATGAGCGTTTGCATCCTGGGGATCTACCTTTTCCAGGGCTACTGGCTATATAACTCCTACCAGGTGCAGTTTGACCAGTTTAACCGTGATATTAACGGCGCCCTGCGTACCGCGCTGTTCACCAACCAGTTTATGGATGTACGGCGCATGATACATTATTACGGTAAGGATCCGGTGCCTGCAGTGAACTATTATCATAAAGACACTACGGCTACGCTGCGTAATGAGCTGATAATACAGCTGGAGCAAATGGGCATCCCCGGTAGTAAAAGGGATTCGGCCCAGGCGCTGATAGATTCTATTATGAACGGCGACCGGGAAATGCCGGTATATAATCACGGCTCGCCTTCCCGCACGTTTGCCGATACACTGGCCCGCCAGATCTCCGACCTGATACTGCTGAACAACCTGTATGGCGATAGTGTGAACCTGCGGGGGCTGGACTCTGCCTACACCGCGGAGCTGCACAACCGGCAAATTGTTACCGGCTACCAGTTTGATACTTTTCATATTGATTTTGGCAACTTTTCCCGTGAAAGCTTCCGGGACAGCATGCGCCGCAGGGAGCCGCTGAAAACCTATAAAATGCCTTTTAACCCGGCCAGCAACCTGTTTGTGCAGGCCACTTTCAAATCGCCCCTGCAATATATTTTAACGAAAATGGTGTGGACGCTGTTCTCCTCCCTGGTGCTGCTGATACTCACCACGGCCTGCTTTATTTACATGCTGCGCACTATTTTAAAGCAAAAGCGGCTGTCGGATGTAAAGAACGATTTTATCAACAATATGACGCATGAGCTGAAAACGCCCATTGCTACCGTATATGCGGCAGTGGAAGCCATGCAGAACTTTAATGCCCTGAGCGACCAGCGGAAAACAAGGAACTACCTGGATATTTCCAAGCAGGAGCTGCAGCGCCTTTCCGACCTGGTGGAAAAAGTGCTGCACATAGCTGCGGAAGAAAAAGAGGAAATAGAGCTGTTTAAGGAAGAAACCGACCTGAATGAGCTGATAGACAGCATTATTACCAACCACCAGGTAAAAGCAGGACAACCGGTGCAGTTCCGCTACGACAGCCACCTTGATCATCCCCTGGCGAATGTAGATAAAACCCATTTATCCAATGCAGTGAACAACCTGGTAGATAATGCCATTAAATACTCAGGCGAGCACCCGATAGTGCGCATACAATGCACCAAAACAAACGGCCTGCTCACCATACGGGTAAAAGATAATGGCATAGGCATACCCCGTATTTACCAGGAGAGTATTTTTGATAAGTTTTTCAGGGTGCCCACCGGCAACCTGCATAATGTAAAAGGCTTTGGGCTGGGCTTAAGCTATGTGAAAAAGGTGGTGGAGCTGCATCATGGCAGTGTAAGCGTGCGCAGTGAGCCGGACAAGGGCAGTGAATTTATTATACAAATCCCCGTTTAAAAATCCCGGATAACAACAGCTGCTGCTTCCAGGTATAACGGTGCCGGCAGGCCCGCGGTTACCGGAACCTGCAGCGCTAAAAATCGTACATGATTATGTCAAAAGTATTACTGATAGAAGACGAGTACCAGCTGGGCCAGATCGTAAAGGACAGCCTGGAAATGCGCGGCTTTGATATGTTGTATGCGGAAGATGGTAAGGAAGGCCTGCGCCTGTACCAGCAGCACCACCCGGACGTGGTAGTGCTGGATATTATGATGCCTAATATGGATGGATTTACCGTAACCACGGAAATCCGCAAGCAGGATAAGGTAACCCCCATTATATTTCTTACTGCCAAATCGCAAACAGCAGATGTGGTAAAAGGGTTTGAGCTGGGCGGTAACGACTACCTGAAAAAGCCCTTTAGCATGGATGAGCTGATTGTTCGTATTAAGGCGCTGCTGAAGCGCGCCGGCGAGCAGCCTGCACCGGCGCCCGGCACGTCCGGCGACGAGGTGGTAATGATAGGGCAGTATGCCTTTAACTACATTAAGCAAACGCTTACACGCAATAATAACTCCGCGTTTCTTTCACACCGCGAAGCGGAAATACTGCGCCGCCTGTACGATAACAAAAACCAGGTAATGGAGCGCAAAGCCGTACTGATGGATCTTTGGGGCGACGACAGCTTTTTCAATGCCCGCAGCATGGATGTGTTTATCACCAAGCTGCGGCGCTACCTGAAAGAAGACCCGCGGGTACAGATCGTGAACATCCGCGGGGTAGGTTATAAGCTTATCTTTTAAAGTATTTGTTCGGCCATTATCTCGGGGTTCATTTCAAAAGCAATGGTTACTTTGGTGCCTGCCGGCTGGTTGGCAGCGTCTGTAAGGTCGGTTACCTGTATGCTAAAGGTAGTATTGAACAGGGATTTATACAGGTCTACCCGCTCCTGGCACAGGTGCATGCCCTTGGATTGGTAACGGCCTGTTTTTAACCCGTGCTCTGCCTGCCTGGCTGCTTCGCCCCTGCCTATACCATTATCCGTTATCTCGCATACCAGCATGTTTTGCTGCTGCTGCTGCCAGTGAATATGCAGCTGCTTGTCGCCGGTTTTATTCATTAACCCGTGCCAAACGGCGTTTTCCAGGAAAGGCTGTATCAGCATACCCGGCACATAACAGGCTACGGGGTCAATGTTTTCATCCAGCTGCATGGTATAGGTAAAGGCATGGTCGGTACGCAGGCTTTCTATTTTCAGGTAGTACTGCAGCAGGTCCATTTCATCGTGCAGGGAAATAAAGTTCTTTTCTGCATGCATCAGCACCATGCGCAGCAGGCGGGCAAAGCTGGAGATATACTCTTCCGCCTTTTGCATGTGACCTGTAAGCAGGCAGTTATAAATGCCGTTCAGGCAATTGAACAGGAAGTGCGGGTTCATTTGCGACTTCAGCGTTACCAGCCGCAGCTCGGCCAGCTGCCGGTGCAGCAGCTGCACCTCTGCCTCCCGCTGCAGCGCTTTTTGCTCGGCCAGCGTTTTACCGATCTTGGTTGCGCAAATGGCCGCTATTTTTTCCAGCAGGCGGATATGTTTGGGCCTGTAAAAGCCCGGGCGGTGATGTTCCGAGTCTATTACCCCAATCACTTTACCTTCATAAAAAATGGGTACGGCTATTTCAGAAAGGCGGCGTTTATCATCCATTATATAACGCGCATCTTTGCGGGTGTTCATTACAATTTCCGGTTTGCCGGTAGCGGCTACCGTACCGGTAATGCCCTGCCCTACAGGAATTTCAATGGGATGCTTTATTTCAAAATGCACGGGGTTCTTGGGGCCGTAGGCCGCCTTTTGCAGCAGCACCTGCCGCTCTTCATCCAGCAGGTATATTATGCAATCTTCAAAATGCAGCTTGCGGATGCAGTTTTTGGCAATGTCCCACAAAATATCATCAATGGTATTTAGTCCGAAAAGGGAGGTGGCAAAATAATTAACAGTAGCTTCTGCCTGATATTTGCGTATATATTCTAGCAGCAGTACACAGAGGATAACAATACACACCAGGAGCGCAATTACTACTCCAATGTAGCCGGCAACAGTCATAGTGGGTATTTGTACCCCAAAAGGTAAGATTTTTTTGGCAAATCTGATTTCTCTTATCTTTGTTGCCCTATGGAGCAGATAGTACAGCAAATAGCGGCCTATACACAGGAAATACAGGCCTTTACACCCGCTACGGCAGATGAGCTGGAGCAATACCGCATTAAGTTTCTTGGCACAAAAGGTATTGTAAAAGCCATGTTCGGCGAAATGAAGCAGGTGCCCAATGAACGTAAAAAAGAGTTTGGGCAGGTGCTGAACAGCTTTAAGCAGCTGGCAGAAGAAAAGTATGCGCAGTATGAGCAGCTGAAGAACGGTGCAGCCCCTACGGCCGCTGCGGTTGACTTTAGCCTGCCTGCAGAGCCGCACCGCCTGGGTACACGCCATCCCATCAGCATTGTACGCAATAAGATCATCGATATATTTGAACGGCTGGGTTATACCGTAGCAGAAGGGCCGGAAATTGAAGACGACTGGCACAACTTTACGGCGCTGAACCTGCCGGAAAACCATCCTGCCCGCGACATGCAGGACACCTTTTACATCAGCAAAAATCCCGACTGGCTGCTGCGCACGCATACCTCCAGCGTACAGGTACGCACTATGGAAGCCGGTCAGCTGCCCATTCGCGTAATATGCCCGGGCCGTGTGTACCGTAATGAAACCATCAGCTCCCGCGCGCACTGCTTCTTTCACCAGGCGGAAGGGCTGTACATTGATGAAAATGTTTCTTTTGCCGACCTGAAACAAACGCTGTACCACTTTGTAAAGGAGCTGTTTGGCGAGGACATTCGCATCCGCTTCCGCCCTTCCTACTTCCCGTTTACAGAGCCCAGCGCCGAAATGGACATATCCTGCATTATCTGCGGCGGCGAAGGTTGCTCGGTATGCAAGCATACCGGTTGGGTGGAAATACTGGGCTGCGGCATGGTGCACCCCAAAGTGCTGGAAAACTGCGGCATAGATCCTGAAAAATATACCGGCTTTGCATTTGGCATGGGCATAGAACGTATTACCATGCTGAAATACCAGATCAAAGACCTCCGTTTATTCTCCGAAAACGATACCCGCTTCCTTGAACAGTTCACAGGCGCGGTATAGATGCCATTGCCATGCTATCTCTCCCGGAAATCAATACCATTGCTGTATGCGGCGCCGGTACCATGGGCGCCGGCATTGCACAGGTAGCGGCTGTAAGCGGCTACCATACCCTGTTGTATGATATACAGCCGGCCATGCTGCATAAGGCAAAAGCACAAATAGCCCAACACCTGGATGCGGCAGTAGCCAAAGGAAAGCTGTCTGCCGCAGACAGCGCAGCTGCGCAAAGCCGCCTGCAGCTCACCTCCCGCCTGCAGGATTGCGTGGCGCAGGTGGTAATAGAAGCCATTGCTGAACAATTACCGGCCAAAACAGCACTGTTTAACCAGCTGGCGGAGCTTAACCCCGCCAATACCATTTTTGCCAGCAATACCTCCTCTTTATCCGTTTCCCGTATAGCTGCGGGCGTTGTAAACCCATCCCGTGTGGCAGGCATGCACTTTTTTAACCCGGCCCCGCTTATGAAGCTGGTAGAGGTGGTAAGCGCGGAGCATACCAGCCCTGCAACCGCCGGATTGGTGTATGCCCTGGCGCAAAGCATGGGTAAAACGCCGGTACATGTAAAAGATGCGCCGGGCTTTATCGTGAACCGGGTAGCGCGGCATTATTACCTGGAGGCCATGAAAGCCGCGGAACAACAGCTGGCCGGCTTTGCAGCCATTGACCGCCTGCTGGAAAGCACGGGGTTCCGCATGGGCCCCTTTGCATTAATGGACCTGATAGGTAATGATGTGAACCTGGCCGTAACGCAGTCGTTATATAATGCGTTTGCGCAGGCGCCGCGTTTTGCGCCCAATACCCTGCAGGAAGCGCTGGTAGCACAGGGCCACCTGGGGCGTAAAAGCGGGAAAGGCTTTTATAATTACGAATGATCGTTGTAATTGCGAATTGTCAATTACGAATTGTTCCCCGTTACGGCCCCGCAACGCAATGCATTGCCTGTTCCGCTCTGCCGAAAATGCCGTTGAAAGTAATTATGCGTATGAATAATTACGAATGAGGCGGTTTAAGGAATGAGGATTTTTTTTGAAAGGCCATGGATGTAAGAATGCGGTTGAGCGAAACGGATGTATGGATAATTATAAAGAAGGCGGGTTAAGGGCTGGGTGTTTCTTTGAAAGGCTTACGTGGATATGCATGCTTTGAGTGTAATTGGCGTATGAGTAATTACGAATGAAGCCGTTCAACGCAAGCGTGGTTTTCATAAAAAAATGCAGGCCTACATGCATTATCATTTCGTAAACGAGTCGTTCCTAATGCTTACTTTTGCCCATTTATTAAACAGGCGAACAACCATTTCATGATCTTAGTTACCGGCGGCACAGGTTTTTTAGGCAGTTATTTACTACGGGCACTGGTAAAGGCCGGTAAGCCGGTGCGTGCATTGTACCGCCGCCAGATACCCGCTCATTTACAGGATATACAGGCGCACATTAACTGGTTCCAGGGCGATGTGCTGGATGTGATAGCCCTGGAAGAGGCCATGCAGGATATTACCCAGGTATATCACTGCGCAGCCGTAGTATCTTTTCAGCCGGCTGAGCACCGCCATATGATGCAGGTGAATGTAGAAGGTACTGCCAATGTAGTGAACCTGGCGCTGGATGCCGGCGTGCAAAAGCTGGTGCATGTAAGCTCCGTGGCGGCCCTGGGCCGCGCTAAAGATGATGTGGCGATTGATGAGAATAATGAATGGCAGGAAAGCCGTAACGACTCCCGCTATGCAGTAAGCAAATACCGCAGTGAAATGGAGGTATGGCGCGGGGTGGCAGAGGGTTTGCCGGCAGCCATTGTTAACCCTTCCATTATCCTGGGCAGCGGTTTCTGGCACGATGGCTCGGGCGCGCTGTTCAAAAACGCCTGGAAAGAGTTTCCTTTTTATACCCGGGGCATAAACGGGTATGTAGATGTAGCGGATGTAGTGCAGGTTATGTGCGCATTAATGGATAGTGATGTCAGCGGGCAGCGGTACATTCTTTCTTCGGAGAACTGGAGCTACCAGCGCCTGTTTACGGAAATGGCCGCCCGCCTGCATAAAAAGCCGCCGCACGTTAATGTACAGCCCTGGCAGGCAGAGCTGGTATGGCGTATGGAAAAGCTGAAAGGCCGGTTTACAAAAAGCAAGCCCCTGGTAACAAAAGAAACAGCCCGTACCGCCCAAATGAAAATATACTATAACAACAGTAAGATATTAGCGGCATTGCCGGCATTCCGGTTTACCCCGCTGGAACAAACCATTGCCCGGGTATGTAACGATTTTCTGCAGGATGTTGCAGCCGGCCGGCTATCTGAATAACAGGGCGCCTATGGCAGCCGCCAGCACCTTTTGCATATCACCGCTTACTTTTTTACTTACCCATACCCTGGGCTGCTGGCCCGGCATTACAGCAGCTATTGCATTGCCTTTGTAATGAAATTCATAGCACAGCTTTTCGTAAGAATTAGCGATACCAAAACGGTTATGCGCAGTAATGCGGATGTCGGTACCTGGTGAGCGGAGTATGCCCACAGGCTTATTATCATTCAGCTCCAGGAAGTGCGGATTCTTTAACAGCAGCTCCCAGCGCACCAGCGGATTGCTTTGGGTGCCGTTAATAAGCATGTAAAAAAGCGGGTTGGTAGGCGGCGTTTTATCCAGCCATGCAGGTAAAGACCTGCCGGAAAAAGTAACGCGCGGGGTATTGAGGGCTTGTACCAGTATCTGCTCACTGCTGTCTTTCACCAGGAAGTTAAAGGCGTTATCAATGTTCTTAAAGGTAAGGTTGGCTGCAGGGGTTACGCCGTTCTTACGGGGGCTGGTGCTGTAGGCGCCGTAACGGAGTGTTTTTGCGGAAAACCAGCCGTCGTTTATGGTAACCTTCCACTCCTGGTCATTGGTATAAAGGTTATGGCCGGCATGCCTGGCGGCAGGCGTTATATGGTTGGCTGTGCTGCCCAGGCACAGGATAAATGCAGTAAAGCGCAGTAAAAGGGATATATGCATGTAAAAGAGATTAGCAGTTGACCGTTAGCGGTTAGCTCTTAGCTATTTAAGCACCCGGCTGATAGCTAAAAGCTAACTGCTTACAGCTATTTGTTCATGACCTTTTCCCACAGCTCAGGTATACGTTTTATCCAGGCCAGCTCTCTCTTTTTGCTGCGGGCTTCTTCTGCCGGGTAGCCAAAGTACACTTTGCCGCCTTCCAGGGAGCTGGGCACACCGCTTTGCGCCAGCACAATGGCGTCTTTACCTATTACCAGGTCTTTTGATACGCCTACCTGCCCCCAGAGGATCACGTTATCTTCCACCTTGGCTTTACCGCCTATGCCCACCTGTGCGGCAAACAAACAGTTGCGGCCTATTACGGTGCCGTGGCCAATGTGTATCATGTTATCCAGCTTGGTGCCCTGGCCTATGATGGTATCGCCGCTTACGCCTTTATCAATGGTGCAGCCCGCACCTATCTCCACATCATCTTCAATAATCACCCGGCCGCAGCTTTCAAGCTTATCATACATAACAGCGCGTTCCTTTCTTTTTTTGAAGTAAAAGGCATCGGCGCCTATAACGGTACCGGCATGAATGATTACGTTGTTGCCAATTACACAGTGGTCATAAATAGTAACGTTGGGATGTATGATGCAATTGTTGCCTATACGCACATGATTACCAATGAATACGTTAGGTTGTATAATGGTGTCTTTGCCTATAACGGCGGTATCGCTGATGGGTTTGGAGGCTGGTTCAAAAGGGCGGTAACGTTTTACCAGGGATACATATGCACTGAAAGGATCGTCGGTAACCAGTAATGCCTTGCCTTCGGGGCAGGCTACTTTTTTGTTGATGATGATAATGGTAGCGGCAGAATTAAGGGCGGTATCATAGTACTTTTCAAAGTCAACAAATGATATATCTCCTTCCTGTACCTTATGGATTTCATTGATGCCCGCAGCCATCAGCTGATGGTTGCCTTCCAGCGCTGCGCCTATAATAGCGGCTATCTCGGTAACGGCAACAGGTGCTTCAAACTTCATAGCGAATTGAATTAGTGAGTGATTTTAGGTGAACAAAGTTAGGTGAAAGTTTGGTTGCTGGTGCTGCCTTCCTGCTTCCTGTTTCAGACTGTTGTTATCCACACTTTTTTTAGTGGTGTGAATAAAATTTTTTGTAAATTTTTTCTTTTGTCATGAAATTCTTTTTAATATTGTGTAGGGAATTTTGTTTCCCTGTACTTACTAACCCATTCACATAACAAGAAAGTCTGATTGTTCGCACGGTCAGACTTTTTTTATTGCCCTTGAAATCCGCTGCAGCCGTGCATTTACAGCTGCATTCTTTTTTATCACGCTTAAAAGCAACGCTTGTTTTTATAGCTTTTTATCCGTTTGGTGTTTATACAGGTGAAAGTAAGCAAACCTGGTTTTTTTACCCTTTAGCCTTTTTAAAACCCCGCTTTACTGTTAAAAGGCAGGCAAGCATATAAAAAGTGTGCGGGCTAATCATAAAAGGATGCCTTTGCACATAAAACAGCGCATGCAAATGTTTAAAACGGCGGCTTAAAACAGCTTGAAAAATAACGTCGGCGTGTAAACGTAATAAAGTGCTTTTCCTTGCTAATCCTGGAGGTTAGCGGTTTTTATAAGGTGTTCCATTTGCAGCAGGCGTATCTTTTTACCTTCCAGCTCTATGAGGCCTTCTTTCCTGAATTCGGAGAGTAAACGGATGGCCGATTCGGTAGCGGTGCCAACCAGGTTGGCTATTTCTTCTCTTGAAAGGCGTACGTTCAGGGTTTGCCCATCGCTTTCCACGCCATAGGTTTCGTGAATGAACAGCAGGGTTTCTGCCAGGCGTTCTCTTACCGGTTTCTGGGCCAGGTGGGTGATCTTTAATTCAGCTTTGCGCAGTTCGCTGGAGAGAATGCGCATCATTTCAAGGGAAAGGCTGGGATCTTTTTGCAGTACGTTCAGGAACAGGTCTTTGGGAATAAAACATACCTGCGCATCTTCCAGCGCAATAGCCGTTGCGGTAAGCCGTTCGCCGCTTAACAGGGCTTTATAGCCCATTATATCACCGGCCTTTCCCAGGCGAATGATCTGCTCACGGCCATCGTCGCCGCTGTGGGTTAGCTTTACCTTACCGGAATTAATGCAGTAAATACCAAATGAATGCGCGCCCTCCTGGAAAATAACCTGTCCTTTTTTATACAGGGAGCATACCCGGGCTTCATTAATAGCAGCAATATTTTCATCTTCCGCTTTGCAAAAGATAGCACCAAAGCGGGCTTTACAATGTTGACAGGTAATCTGGTGAATAGGAGTGCCCATATGTGATAGTGCAAAATTACTAATTTGCAGGGCGTTCACCAAAGGGCATATTCCGTTGCTACTGCATTACTACCTCATTTATAAACCTTACCAGGTGCTTACACAGTTCAGTAAGGAGCCTGGCAAATCCAGCCTGGCAGACCATTTTACAGTACCCAGGGATGTATATCCTGTGGGCCGGCTGGATTATGATAGTGAAGGACTATTACTGCTAACCAATGATAAATCATTGAACCACCGTTTATTAAACCCGCGCTTTGCACATGAAAGGGAATACTGGGTGCAGGTAGACGGGGCTATTACGCCTGCCGCCACTGCGCAGCTGCAGCAGGGCGTACAAATAACGGTAGATGGGAAGCCTTATCATACCCAACCCGGTAAAGCAGCGCTTTTTGAAACACCGCCGCCGGTGCCGGAACGCAACCCGCCCATCCGTTTCCGGAAAGAGATACCTGCCCCCTGGATCCGGCTGCTGCTTAAAGAAGGCAAGAACCGGCAGGTGCGCAAAATGACCGCCGCCGTTGGCTATCCAACGTTGAGGCTTATCCGTTACCGGATAGCAGGCCTCACCCTGAACGGACTGCAGCCCGGCGACATGCTGCAGCTCCGGCGTGAGCAGGTGTACAACGCACTGTTCAAATAACCTTATTCTCTCCCCATCCTTTGCGCTTTGCACTAATTTAGCTAGGTTTGTTACCTACAAACAATTCATATGCTGAAATCAATGACCGGGTTTGGAAGGGCTGAGAACACGCGGGGAGAAACCACCATCACGGTGGAGATAAAATCGTTAAACGGGAAACAGTTTGAGGTGAACCTCAAGTTATCTCCCTTGTTAAGACCATATGAGTTTGACATCCGTAACCAAATGCAGCAGGTGCTGCAGCGCGGCACGCTCGACACCACCATTAACATACGGCAAAACGGCGCCACCCGGCCGGTAATGGTAAATACGGAGCTGGCCCGCTTCTACTACCAGTCCATTACCACCCTGGCTGCAGAGCTGAACCTGCCGCAGGATGATATGCTGAATGTGCTCATGAAGCTGCCGGAAGTGGTAACCCCTGCTACCGAGCAAATTGCAGAACAAGACTGGCTGGCCGTGCAACAGGTGCTGAAAGCAGCATTGGAGGAGCTGGACACTCACCGCCAGAACGAAGGCAATGTGCTGGAAGCCGACCTGCTGCTGCGCATAGAAAATATAGAAAGCTACTGTGTAAAGGTCCGGGAGCTGGACCCCCTGCGTAAAGACCGTATACGCCAGCGCCTGGAGCAATTGCTGGCAGAATATGTAGGCAAGGAGAATGTAGACGAGAACCGGCTGGAACAGGAGCTGATCTTTTACCTGGAAAAGCTGGATATATCTGAAGAGCTGGTGCGCCTGGAAAACCACTGCCGTTATTTCAAGGAAATACTCAATGATGCAGATGTAGCCAAAGGTAAAAAGCTGGGTTTTGTGCTGCAGGAAGTAGGCCGGGAAATAAACACCACCGGCTCCAAAGCCAATGACGCCGGTATACAGCAATGGGTGGTATTAATGAAAGACGAACTGGAAAAGGCCAAAGAACAAGTATTAAATGTACTATAGTCAATTTCTGAAACGCATAGCAGCGGCCATGCTAACAGCCTGCCTGGGACTGGCATCCTGCCTGCCTGCTAAGATGGATGCCTATGAAAAGAACCAGGAAATACCCGGGCACAAATGGAGCTATCAATACAAACCCGTGTTTGAAGTAACCATTAACCCGGAAGACACCGCCTACCTGTATAACATTTATGTGAACATCCGCCACCAGGATGCCTACCCTTACAGCAATATATGGCTGCTGATAGGCACCCAGTACCCGGGCGACAGCTCCTGGCAGTCGCGCAGGGTAGAGCTGCCGCTGGCCGATGCCTCCGGCAAATGGCTGGGCAGCGGGCTGGATGATATTTATGAGCACCGCATTCCTATACAGGAGCGGGCCATTTTGAATAAACCAGGCACCTATCGTTTTACATTTGAACAAAATATGCGGCAAAATCCGCTGCCTTATGTAATGAATGTAGGACTGCGGATAGAGAAAGCCGGCGCACGGCCATGAAACGTTTCTTTCATAAGCTACAGGACCAGAAGGTAGCCTCCTTCATTTATTTTTTTGTACTGGCCTACACCATACTGGCGCTGGTATGGTGGGGCGTGCTGCTGTTCTGGCAAAGCAGGCAGATCACCGATTTTGAGCGCCGTAACCTTGACCTGCGTATTGATAACACCGTACATCCTGTAGAGTACAAACTGGAGCTGCAGCGCATAGAAAGGGATGAACGCATGCGCACCTTCAAGTTCTTTGGAGAGGGCGGCACCTTCCTGGGCATTATATTGCTGGGCGCCTTTTTCGTATACCGCTCTATATGGAAGCAGATAAAGCTTACCCGGCAGCAGCAGAACTTTATGATGGCGGTAACGCATGAGCTTAAATCGCCTATTGCAGCGGCCAAACTGAACCTGGAAACCATCCGTAAACACAAGCTGGACCCTGAAAAGCAGCAAAAGCTGGTAGAGAACACCATTAAGGAAACCAACCGGCTGGACCAGCTGTGTAATAATATTCTGCTGGCCTCCCAGCTGGAAACAGAACGTTACAAGCTTTTCAGGGAGCCGCTGGATTTTTCGGCCCTGCTGGATTGCGGCGTTAAAGAGCTGCAGGCGCGCATTACCTCCCATACGATTATAGCCGACCTGCAGCCCCGCATATGGGTAGAGGGTGATAAGTTCATGCTGCAAATGGTGCTGAATAACCTGGTTGAGAATGCGGTAAAATATGCGCCCAAGCAAACCGTCATCAAAGTACGTTTATACGAAAACGGGCATATGCTCAAGTGGCAGGTGTCGGATGAAGGGCCGGGTGTGCCGCCGGAAGAACGCCAGCGGGTGTTCCTGAAGTTTTACCGCATAGGCAATGAAAACACCCGTAAGGCCAAAGGCTCAGGCCTGGGCCTGTTCCTTACCAAAAAGATAATGGAGCAGCATGGCGCTGCAATACAGGTAAAGGACAACACCCCCAAAGGCGCTTGTTTTGAGATTACCTGGCCGCTATATTCCGTACAAACAGCGTAAATTTGCTCCACCATTTTAAGTTCCGCCGGCATCTGTGAGGCGGAATACGTAATTTAAGGATATGAAAGAAGCAACCAAGGCATCAATACTGTTGGTGGAAGATGAAGAAAACCTCCAGGAGGCATTAAAGCTGAACCTGGAGCTGGAAGGATATGAGGTAACCGCCGCAGATAACGGCACTACTGCCTTAAAGGCCGTTAAGAACGAATATTTTGACCTGATTATACTGGATATAATGCTGCCGGAAATGGACGGCATTGCTGTGTGTGAGAACATTCGTATACAGAATAACGATGTGCCCATCCTGTTCCTGAGCGCCCGTAACAGCAGCGCTGACCGGGTGCTGGGGCTTAAAAAGGGCGGGGACGATTACATGACCAAGCCTTTTAACCTGGAAGAGCTGCTGCTGCGGGTAGAAAAGCTGATTGTTAAGAACAAACGCATACAGGATAAAGACAGCGTACCCAATATTTACCGCTTTGGCAATAATACCATTGACTTTGCCGCACAGGAATGCATAGGCAAGGATGGTAAACGCTATGAGCTGAGCAAAAAGGAAACCATGTTGCTGAAGCTGCTCATAGAGAACAAAGGAGAAGTGGTTACGCGTGAGAAAATACTGCAGGTGGTATGGGGCTACAATGTATATCCCACTACCCGCACTATTGACAACTTTATCCTGAACTTCCGTAAATACTTTGAGGAAGACAGCCGCAACTCCAAATACTTCCACTCCGTGCGCGGGGTTGGTTACAAGTTTACAGAACAGTAAAACCATTTAGCCACTTATAGTTATTTTCCCTCCGGTTGCCCGATAAATACTGCCTTGTAGTAATTACCACTTTACATTGATAGTGATTTAATAGATATTTAATAGGCGCTATGCGCTTGTTATCCTTTTGTAAACCTTATCAGTTATTGTAATTCGGGTATATGTTCTCAGCGGGCGATTGGAACTACTGGCTATTCTTTGTATTAAGCATAGCGCTTATCTGCTACTATTTTTTCCACCGGGAAAAAAGGATCAGGCGTAATACCATACAGGAAATTGACCGGCGGCAATCCATGGTGAACCTTGAGCTGCACGCTTTTCAGGCCCAGCTGGACCCTCACTTTATCTTTAACAGCCTTAACGCCATTCACCACTACATACTCAGCACCAGCACAGACATGGCCTCCCTTTACCTTACGCGCTTCTCAAAGCTCATGCGGCTTATGATAGCTAATTTCAACAAAGAATGGGTAAGCCTTGAGGAAGATATTGAAGCGCTGGAGCTGTATATTCAGCTGGAGCAGCTGCGGTTTGAGCCCCAGTTTACGTATAAGCTGTACCTGTCGCCGGAAGTAACCCGGCAGTTTATACTGGTGCCGCCCATGATCATACAGCCTTATGTGCAGCAGGCTATCTGGCACCGCATATTGCAGCGCCCCCAGAAAAGCGGTGGCCGGCTGGAGGTGGTTATCAGCCGCAACCAGGACCAGCTGAACATACAGGTAGAGGATAACGGCGTAAGCGGCGAGCTGCAGCCTGCATCCTATGCCGCCACGCAGCTGAACCGCAATGTAGCCATAGCTGCAGAACGCCTGCAGATCATGCGCGAAAAATATCACATACAGGCAGCCGTAACGGAGCAAACCATTTATGATGAGCCCTCCCAAACCAGCTGCAGCCGCATTACTATTAACCTTCAGCATATTACCAGCCGCCAGCTGCAGGCCGTATAAGCAGGTTGCCTGCCACGCCAATACCAGCAGATTCCGTTTATTTTCGTAATTTTTCAGTAGGGACAATATATTATCTAGCCTACAGCCAACTTAGCGTACATGCAAGCCATTATCGTGGATGATGAAAAGCACTGCCGTGATGTATTGGAGCTGCTTATTAACAAGCATTGCCCCGATATAACCATAGCAGCGGTTTGCGCAGACGGGCCAACCGCCCTGGAGGCTATTGAAAGGCAGCCCCCGGAGCTGCTTTTCCTGGACGTGGAAATGCCCGGCATGAACGGGTTTGAGCTGCTGGAAGCCTGCTCCAATCCCTCTTTCGCTGTTATTTTCACTACTGCTTATGACCAGTATGCAATACGCGCCATCCGCCACAGTGCGCTGGATTTTCTTTTAAAACCTATAGATAAAGACGAGCTGCTGCGGGCCGTGGAAAAGGCGGCCTCCCGGAAAATGCTGCTTACGGGCAAAAAGCTCAATAACCTGTTAAACTTTTTGCATGAGCACCTGCAGGCCGGCGAGCGCCTGGCCCTGCCCACGCTGGAAGGGCTGCGCATGGTGCTGCCCAGGGATGTGGTGTACTGCACGGCAGAAGGCGCTTATACCCGTTTGCAGCTGCAGAATGGGAAAACCCCGCCCCTGGTATGCCGCACGTTAAAGGAAGTGGAAGCGGTGCTGAAGGACAAAGGCTTTTTCCGTGTGCACCACAGCTACCTCATTAACCTGTCGTTTATGGATAAATATATTAAGGGAGATGGCGGGGAAATTATTATGAGCGATGGCAGCTGCATACCGGTATCGCGCCAGCGTAAGCAGGAGTTTATGGCCAGGATAGAAAAGCTTTAACACGGCCGTCAAAGGCGTTTAACCGCATCGCAGGCTACCCAGCCGGTTTTACCATCTGCCAGCTGTACTTTACAATAATCGGCAGTAGCATCCAGCACCTGTACCTTCATTCCTTCATTCAGCTCAAACAGGTCTTTTCCGTCCTGGTCAGGCGCTGCCTTGGCTTTTATACCGCTGTTCATAACAATGCCGGTGTGGTGGCTTTGCAGGCTGCTGTATGTGTAAACAGACATGAACAGGTATATAACAAACACTCCGCTTATAACGCCTATACCCACACGAACTGCGCGGTTATTAAAGCACGTGGTCAGCAGGTAGGCCAGCAGCCCAGCAATAAGCAGCCAGAAAAGGATAATGCTGCCTGTGGCCCAGCCGTTGGGCGTATGCAGGTGCTGCCACTGTATCCACCACCGCTGGAAGAACAGCAGGGGCAGCTCGTCGGTAAAACCCTGTACCCGCTGGTTGGCCAGGTCCAGGTTATGGCTTGCCGCCTCATTATCCGGGTTAAGCTGTAATGCTTTTTCGTAATTATAAATGGCCTGGCCCGTGCGGTTGCTTTTATAGTAGGCATTGCCGGCGTTAAAATACAGGTCTTCCAGCCGGTAGCCTTCATTAATCAGCTGCTGATATATACCGGCTGCCTCAGTGTACTTGTTTTGCTGGTACAGGGTGTTGGCCTTATCAAACTGTTGCTGCGGCGTAAGGTTTTGCGCCTGCAGGTTGTAGGCGCCCAGCAGCAGCAGTAACAAAATCATATGGCGTACAGCTCTCATACTACTTGTTGCTTTGTTGTTTTCAACTGCTCATCCAGCTGGCTGATAACTTTTACGGCCTGCTGGTAGGTGCCCTGCATTTTATCGTTGCTGTGCATGGGCGCATACAGCGCCATTTCACAGTTATCGAGCAGGTCAAACAGCTGCATGGTATTTTCCCCGTTAATATGCTGGCCGGCCAGCCTGGTTTGTACCAGCTCTTTATTCAGGTCGGCAAAAGGTATCTGCAGCTTATGGCTCAGGTAACCCCAAACAGCGCGGGAAGTTTCTTCATAAAAGGCGCGTTCCTTTCCTTCTTTGAGGTACCGCGCGGCCAGCTCCAGCCGTTTTAAGGCGGCTTTATTGGCATAGCGGTGCCTGAGCAGGGCGGCATTATTTTGCTGGTAATGCAGGCGGCGCCGGTACAGGATGCCGGCTACCAGGGCTGCCAACGGTACTACCAGCAGCAGCCAGTACCACCAGCTGCCCAGTATAAGGCCGTTGTCTTTCGTCCAGTGTTGCGGGCCCAGGTGCACCGGTATCAGCACATTTTTATCAACGCTGAAATCTTCCTTATCGCGCTTGCTTTGTTTGCCCGGCGTTACCTTAATGGTAAAGGGCTGCGATTTAATGGTTTTATATGCATGCGCTTCGGGATCAAAGTAAGAGAACTCTACCGGCGGAATAGTTTGCTCGCCGGCTTCCAGGGGCATCAGCGCAAACTCAAACTGCCGGCTGCCGGAAAGCGGGTTGCTGTTCTTCTCAATATTATCGGTAACCTTGGGATCGTATTTTTCAAAGCTGGAAGGTATTTCCACTTTGGGCTGGTTCAGCAGGTTTACATTACCCTGGCCGGAAATAACCACCTTCAGAGTGAGCGCGTCATCTGTAGTTAAAGATGTTTTGTCGATAGTGGCGGTCATGTTAAAGTGGCCTACTGCGCCGTTAAAGCTGGCGGGGCGTGTATCTACCGGCAGCGGTTTTACCGTTATCTTTACCGGTGTGCTTTGTATTTTATACGGCACATCTTCATAAGATACTTCGGGCCGGTTAAAGAAATCATCAAAGAACGGATCGTTGAACGGATCTTTAAAACCCGGATCATTAAAGAAGTCTTCAAACGGGTCCCTGGAGCGCTTATGGTTATCGCGCACCAGCTTTACCAGCCGCACCTGGTTATCCACCTCCACGGGGTCCAGCTCAAGCGTGCCGGATTGCAGGGGGAACAGGAGTGTTTTACGGATGGTGAATACTTTGAACATTTGCCCGTTCACCCTTTCGGTAGTGGCCTGCGGCGGGTTTGGCAGCTCAATGTCTTTGGCAGAAAAACCTTTGAATGCAGGTACGCGGGTAACGCTGGAGTTAGTAGGCAGGCGGGTGTACAGTTTATACGTGGCCGTTAGCTGCTCGCCTTCGTACAGCGTGGTTTTATCTACATCTACTTTCAGGAAAATATTTTTCCGCAGCTTGGCATCCACATCTTCGCCTTTGCGTAAAATGCCTTCGGCCACATCTTCATCCTGCGGGGCGCGGCGGCTGGGCGGAAAGCCCGGCGGGAACGACTGCTGGGACGGCGGCGGCGCTGCTGCATTGTGGTTGGCGCTTTTAATCACCTCTATGGTAACCGGGTTAGAGCGTACTACATTCCCGTTTACACGGGCAGTAGCGCCGGGCAGTGTAAAATTGCCCACCCGCTTGGGTTGCAGCACATATATGAGGGCAATGTATTCGGAGCGTTTGCCGTTGAAAATGGATTGTCCCTGCACCTGGGAAGGGCCCTGCATAATTTCAAAATCGTTAAAAGCCGGCGGCTGAAAGCTGGACACATTGGGTGCATTTTCCAGCATGAACTGTATCTGGAAGGGCTCGTCCTGAGCAACACGGGTGCTGCTCACGTTTGTTGTGAAACGAAATTCCTGGGCATGAGCGCAAGCTATAACGCTCAAACAAAAAAAGAGGGACAAAGCCCACTTCCTTATTTTAACCTGACAGACCATATCTCGTTGACAAATTTAACCAAAGCCATTGCTGTGGAGCGGATTTTGCCGTTAAAAGTTAGTTAAAAAAATAATAAATATGATGTTAAAACCCAGGACTGGAGCCAATGTGCGAATATGCAGATGTGCAGATATGCAGATGGAATTTCCTGGATTTTTTCATCATCTGCACACCTGCATATTTGCACATCTGCACATCAACCAATATCTCCCAGCATAGGCCGCAGCAGAATTTCCTCCACTACGGTTTGAGCGGCCAGGGTGTAGGCCGCCCACAGGATGCTGGCAATATCTTCCGGTGGCATCATGCGGTCCGGCGGCGCTTCAAAACCTTCCCAGGATGCGGTGCGCGTAGGCCCGGGGCTTAGCGCGGTTACTTTAATGTTGTGCGGCTTCAGCTCCTCCCGCAGGTTTTGGGAAAAGCCCAGCAGCGCAAACTTGGTAATGCTATATGCGCCGCCGTTAGGGTAAGCCTTGTAGCTGGCGGTAGAGCACAGGTTGAAAATGTGGCCTTTGCGCGCTGCTATCATTGGCGGCAGCAGCTGCCGGGTAAGGTGGTAGGCGCTGTACACATTTGTAGCCACCAGGTTTTCCAGCAGCCCATCGGCCTCCTGGTGCAGCGCGCCCGGCACAAAAATGCCGGCGTTGTTAACCAGTATATCCACCACCGGGAATGCCGCTTTTACCTGTGCGGCAAAATCCAGCACCTGCTGTTTAATGCTCATATCTACCGGCAGCGCCAGCACCTGCACCTGCGGGTACTGCTGCCGTATTTGTGCAGCCGTAGCTTCCAGTGTGGCGGCGTTACGGGCGCACAGCGCGATATTAAAACCTTCTTTGGCCAGCCTTTCTGCTATTGCTTTGCCAATGCCTTTGCTGGCCCCTGTGATTACTGCGTTCATACCTGGGGGATTAAAGGCGGGTAAATTAAGAAAAAGAAAGGAAGTTCGTAATTTTGCGGGGTGATGAAGTATAAGCATATTTTCTTTGACCTGGACCACACTTTATGGGATTTTGAAACCAACTCTTACCAGACTTTAGAGGAACTGTACCACGTTTTTAACCTGGCCGGCCGCGGGGTGACCACCTTTGCGGCGTTTTACGAAAGCTATGTGATCCATAACGAGAAGCTGTGGGACCGTTTCCGGAAAGGATTTATTACCCGCAACGACCTGCGCTCCAAACGTTTCAGCCTTACCCTGCTGGATTTTAAGATAGGGGACGAAAAGCTTGCCCAGGCGCTGAGCGAAAAGTTTTTGCAGGTGCTGCCGTTTAAAACCGCATTATTCCCTTACACCATAGAGGTGCTTGAATATCTTACCGCAAAAAACTACCCGCTGCACATGATCACCAACGGGTTTGAGGAAACCCAGCTGCTGAAAATGCGTAATGCCGGAATTGATCACTTTTTTACGCATATTATTACTTCGGAAGTAGCCGGCAGCCTGAAGCCCTACCGGGAGATATTTGACTATGCCATTACCAAAGCAGCTGCCACTGCAACGGATTGCGTAATGATTGGCGATGCGCTGGAGCTGGATATTGTAGGCGCTTATAACGCGGGTATGGACCAGATTTATTTCAACCCTAAAGTACCGGCTACTACCATGCAGCCAACACACAGCATATCCTGCCTGAGCGAGCTGAAAGCTATTTTATAGGGCAGCTGCAAAGTTTTTTGGCGCGTATGCAGCATCGATGCGAGAAGAGAGCGTACCAGGTTTAAACAGTACCTGCTTGCGGCAGTGGCGTGGTAAAATTCAAAGTGTGGTCTTTACCTACCAGTTTATGCAGTGCCTGCTTGCGGCAGTGACATAGTAAAATTCAAAGTGTGGTCTTTACCTACGAGGTTAAACAGTACCTGCTTGCGGCAGTGGCGTGGTAAAATTCAAAGTGCGGTCTTTACCTACCAGTTTATACAGTGCCTGCTTCCGGCAGCAACCGGCATAAAGAGAGGCTGTATCTTATTTTGAAATGCCCTCCAAAAACGTTTAACTTTTTGGCGGTGCTTCAAGGTATGATACGGCCTCTTTTGATATCGCGTTCTTGCAGGATGGTATTCAGATCAGACAAACTTGCCGGTAGAAATTTTCCCGAAAGAGCATCTGCAAAAGCCTTTATGCAACAACGTCGCTGAAGTGGCTATTGCTATTATTTTTTACCGGCCGGCTTGGCGGCGGGAGCAGGTTTGGCCCGTTTAACCGCGGCTGCCCGCAGGGTGGCCGTATTAGCCGGCTGCATGCAACAGGCCTTTTTTTGCGCAGCTTGCTCTTTTTTACAGCAGGCCTTGCTGTCCTTTTTAGCGCTGTGCTTACCGGCCTTTCCTTTGTCCTGGGCCAGCGCTGCACCGCCAATCAGCAATACAGCAGCCAGGGTTAAAAGTGTTTGTTTCATGCGTACTGTTTTTCAGGTAGTTGTTATACCAGCTGTGCAATAACAGACTGGCCGCCTTTTACGGTTTGTTCCAGCTGCACTTTTACAGGCGTGCCCAGGGGCAGGTAAATATCAACCCGGGAGCCGAATTTAATAAAGCCTAACTCCTCATTCTGCTTTACATGCTGCCCTGGTTGCAGGTAGTTTACAATACGGCGGGCCAGCGCACCGGCTATTTGCCGTACCAGTATATCGGTTTGGCCATTGCCTATTACCACGGTATGGCGCTCATTTTCCGTAGAGGATTTGGGATGCCAGGCCACCAGGTATTTACCGGCATGGTATTGCGACAGCTTTACTTCACCGCTGATTGGGTTACGGTTTACATGCACGTTGGCAGGACTCATGAAAATAGATACCTGCAGGCGTTTATCTTTAAAGTACTCCGGTTCGTAAGTTTCTTCAATCACCACAACTTTACCATCACAGGGAGAGATCACCAGGCTTTCATCCTGCTGCATACTGCGTACCGGGATGCGGAAAAAAGATACAATGAACAGGAACAGTATCAGCGATACAATGAAAAAGCCCCAGGTAAGGGCCGGCAGCGGTTCCAGGAAATAGAATACGGCCGCATTAAGCAATGCCAGCACCAATGCGGTAAGTACGATAGTGCCCAATCCTTCTCGATGGATCTTCATGTTGTGTTTCTTGGTTTATTAGTTTAATTGGTAATGCGAAGGTAGAATTAAATTAATTACGAATCGGACAATTACGAATTGTTAACTGCTGCTGTAAAACCGGCCATGAACACCATTATGCTGCAGGCGCCTTCAGCGTTTTGCGCGTTCTGCATGCTACGGCATCATAAAGGAGTGAACGTATATCCAGGCAAATGGGGCGGCCAGCAGCAGCGAGTCAAAACGGTCCAGGAAGCCGCCATGCCCGGGCATAATGTTGCCGGAGTCTTTAACGCCGGCCATGCGTTTCAGCTTCGACTCCAGCAGGTCACCGGCCGTGCCGAATATGGCGGCAATGCCGGCCAGCGCCAGCCAATGCTGCAGGGCCAGCCACTGCTGCCCCCAGTAATACCCGAATATGCCGGCAACAGCTACCGCCAGTATCATCCCTCCCACGGAGCCCTCTGTGGTTTTCTTGGGAGAAATGGCCGGGAAAAAGGGCGTGCGGCCTATAAGGGAGCCTATAATATAGGCCATGGTATCGTTGATCCAGATAAAGCAAATGAGCAGCAGGGGTATGAGCCAGCCAGGCTGCCCGCCGACGGCAGGGCCGGTAAAGATGATCTGCGGGGCGCACAGGCGCAGGTCTACCAGCAGGCCCAGGGAAACGGAAATATACAGCAGGCCCAGGGCGGAGTAGCCAATGTTTTTCAGGGAAAAATCCTTCCCCATCAGTATTTCGCCCATGGGTAATACCAGCAGGAATATAACGGCGATCCACCAGCCCAGGAAGCCCAGGGAAATGCCGGCAGCTGTAAAGGCTTCGCCGGTAAAAGCAGCAATAATGGCGCAGCTGGCCACCATCACGCCATAGCGGTGCCAGGCCGATACTTCGTTATAATCCTTATCCACCAGCCGTATCAGCTTAAAATATTCCTGCAGGGCAAAGAAATTAACAAGAAAGAAAAGGAGAAAAAAGGTAAAAGGGTTCCATAGAATGCCTCCCAGCATTACTGCTACAAAAACCAGCGCAGAGGCAGTACGGGTAAAGAAAGTCTTCATTCAGTGTTTTAAGTTTTTATTCAGGCCCGAAAATCATCTGCATCTTATCCCGGGTTCTTACATTCCGCTTTGGGCTTTTCCTTTGTTTTGTTCTACCAGGGCCCCAATCCTGCACAGGTTTCCTGATTGCGCTCCGGGCTTTTGCGTTTGTTTTGTTTTATCAGGATCGTAGCTTATCTCTCATCCGGTTTTCTCATCCGCTTCGGGCTGCTTCCTTCGTTTTGCGTTACCAGGGCTGTAATACACCCTGGCAGGGTTATCTTACCTCTTCCTTTCTGCTTCCTTTTATCCCACCGGTTTCAGCTGCGTCCTTCCGGCCGGCCTCATGCAGCCTTATTCACTTATGTTGCCGGAACACATGCCCCTGTTCATTTCAAGCCGGGCCGTTAATCAGCTCCAGGGCGGTGGCAACCTGCGATGTGTGCACATAAATCTCCGCCTGTCCGGGCAGGGCCTGTATGTAGGAAGAGTCCTGCCGGTTCAGGAGCACGGCATTTACCCCGTTTTCCAGCAGCATGCCCTTTACCATTTCCGCCTCAAAGGGCCGGTCTGTAGCAAATATTTTAATCCAGTCTTTTTCCATTATCAAGGTTTTCAGGTTGCTGTGGCAATTTAGTGCGTTTATAGAATACCCACAAAAGTGCAATGGTTACCAGGGCGCTTATAAGGGCCACATACCAGCTGGTGGTGCCGCTTTTAGAGGGATCTTCGTCTATAAGCTTTACCTGGTACAGGTAAATAGCCAGCACCTGTATGCCGTTTACCAGAAAGTGGCCCAGCATAGACAGCCAAAGGTTGCCGCTTAGCAGGTAAATGGCGCCCAGTAAAATACCCAGCAGCACGCGGGGAACAAAGCCCAGCAGCTGCATGTGTACGGCGCTGAACAGGATGGCGGTAATAAGAACGCCCAGCCAGGGCAGCTTTACCAGCTGTATGATGAGGCGCTGCATAACCCCGCGGAAAAATACCTCTTCTGCAATGGCCGGCAATACGGCTATCATCAGCATATTTATTACCAGGTCTGCTACCGTGGGCATTTGCAGCATGCGCTCTATGAGCGCGTCTGCCTGCTCCTCCATTTGCCTTATGGAGTCGGGCACAGGCCAGTGCTGGTTCCAGTTGGCGGTTAAATCCACAGCCCACAGGGAACAATACATAATTAAAAGCGCTAATACTATAGGCAGCGCTTTGGGCTTTTTGTGCAGGCCCAGCCAGGCAGCGGGCTGCGGATCGGAAAGATAGGCGAACAACAGCCCGGGCACCAAATAAACCACCAAAGTGTAGAGAAATTGTATTAATTTCAGATAGGCGACAACTTTAGGACCGGTGGCATTGCCACCTTGCAGCTGATCCACAGTATAACCGCTCAGGGCAGGGAAACCAGTATACAGGAAGGTACCATAAAGCAGCATAAAACCAATAAAGATCCCGATAAAGGCCATGAATTGTAAAGATGGCGAAGACTGTTTGAGATAGCCGGTCATAAACGGTAACTGTGTTAATTTTGCGTAAATTTACAGCGCCAAAACCAGTTGGCAATAGCTTTTACAAAGCCTGCTATATACCTGCTGCAACTGCAACTGTACAATGTAATAAAAAAAATGGCGAAGATTGGTAATATAAATTTAGGGGAGTTTCCCTTACTGCTGGCACCTATGGAAGATGTAAGCGACCCGCCTTTCCGCGCGGTATGTAAGGAAAACGGCGCTGACCTGATGTACACGGAATTTATTTCTTCGGAGGGGCTTATCCGTGATGCCATCAAAAGCCGGCAAAAGCTGGATATTTTTGATTACGAAAGGCCCATCGGCATCCAGATATTCGGGGGCGATGAAGAGCCGATGGCCATGGCCGCCCAGATTGCGGCAGCTACTAACCCCGACCTGGTGGACATTAACTACGGCTGCCCGGTAAAAAAAGTTACCAGTAAAGGCGCCGGCGCCGGCATTCTGAAGGATGTGCCTAAAATGATAAAGCTAACGGCAGCAGTGGTAAAAGCCACCTCCCTGCCGGTAACGGTTAAAACCCGTTTGGGTTGGGATGAGAATAGCCTTAACATTGAGGAAGTGGCCGAGCGCCTGCAGGATGTGGGCATACAGGCCCTCACCATCCATGGCCGTACCCGCACCCAGATGTACAAGGGCAATGCCGACTGGACGCTGATAGGCAAGGTAAAGAACAACCCCCGCATACATATTCCCATATTTGGTAACGGTGACATATGTACGCCGGAGCAGGCTGTAAGCGCAAGGGAAAAGTACGGGATAGATGGTGTTATGATAGGCAGGGCAGCCATCGGCTACCCATGGATATTTAACGAGATCAAGCATTTTATGCAAACCGGTGAACATTTACCGCCGCCAACTGTTTTGGAAAGAATAAGGGTGTGTAAAAAGCACCTGCACCATTCAATAGCCTGGAAAGGGGAAATAGTAGGTATACTGGAAATGCGACGCCATTATACAAATTATCTGAAAGGGTTACCGCATATAAAGGATTTCAGGCAACAATTAGTAACTTGCAAAACACTGGCAGCGCTGGAACAGGTTTTAGATGCAATAGCGGTACAGTACAAAGATCATATTTTTGAAAGGACAGCCCATCAGATAACGGACAGTAACTACCTGCCAAATAATGAAAGCATAGACTGTTGTAACGTTTACGGTTAAACCCCAGTTTCATTTTATTTAAAACTTACTTTCACATGGCCACAATTAAAAACCTTAAAAACGAAGTCTGGAAAGACTTGCAGATCAAAAACAAATCTGCCTTGCGAAAAAGATATGCGGTATCTAACATGGGGAGAGTGATCAGCTATCATGATGAAATAGAAGACGGCAAACTATTATCCGGCTCTACCGTAGAAGGCTATACGGTATTGAATGTAAAGCCGGCCGACAGCTACCAGTCCCTGTACCTGCACCGTGAGGTGGCGAAACTGTTTAACAAACGCCCCGGAAGAAACTACCGATACGTTATTCACCTCGACTACGATAAAAAGAACAATAAAGCCTCCAACCTCCGCTGGGCCACCAAAGAGGAAATGGAGGAGCACCAGCAGAACAGCCCCGCCAAACTGGCTTACAAGGAAAAGCAGCGTAACCGCTTAAAAGGCCTGAAGCTGAACGTAAGTAAGGTAAAAAGCATTAAACGCCTGCTGGCCAAACCCGGCAAACGTACTATGAAGCAGATTGCCGAGCAGTTTGACATTAGCGAAATGCAGCTGTACCGCATAAAGAGCGGTGAGAACTGGAGCCATGTACAAGCGGATTAAAGCCTGGTTTCCCAGGAATGATCAATAAATGATGTTGTCTGACTAAGGCCAGACTGTCCGGCTACTGGTAGCGGGATGGATGGCCTTAGTTGTTTTTTAAAACCGCCGGCGCCGGCCGCACTTTACATTTACCTTTTTACAGGTTACTTTTGTTTAATTAAACAAGGGATATGTCAACCAAGAAAATTGCCATTATTGGCGGCGGTAACCTGGGAACAGCTATTGCGCAGGGCGTTTTAAAGAGCGGTTTTGCCAATGCGGCAGATATTACTATTACCAAACGCAATATTGAAACCCTGGCCGGCCTGAAAGCCCAGGGCGTACTAACGGAAACGGATAATGCCAAAGCCATTGCTGCAGCAGACGTAATTATTGTGGCATTAAAGCCCTATAACATAAAAGAGGTGCTAAGCCAGGTGAAGAGCGCCTTTAACCCCGCAAAGCAAATGCTCATCAGCGTGGTAACCGGTATAACCATGGAGGAGCTGGAGGCCATTGCCGGCGCCGGCATGGCAGTGGTAAGGGCCATGCCTAATACGGCCATTGCCATACAGGAATCCGTAACCTGCATTTGCCATAAAAACGCCACTAAAGAGCAGGCCGCCTGGGTAATGGACCTGTTTAACCAGCTGGGCGTTGCCGTTAGCATTGATGAAAAGCTGATGGATGCCGCTACTGTGCTGGGCGCCTGCGGCATCGCCTATGCCCTGCGCTTTATACGGGCCAGCATACAGGGTGGTATTGAAATTGGGTTTGATGTGCGCACCGCCAATCTTATAGCGGCACAAACCGTAAAAGGCGCCGCTGCGTTGCTGATAAGCGGCAACCGCCATCCTGAAGAGGAAATAGATAAGGTAACCACGCCTAAAGGCTGTACCATAGCCGGTTTAAATGAAATGGAGCACCAGGGTTTCAGCTCTTCGCTGATAAAGGGGATCACGGTTTCGTATAATAAGATCGTTAAGGGATAACCTTTTCAAACCACTTCCTGCTTGGGGTAATCAAAGAACAGGAATTTTTTTGGCGCCCGGTCAAAATCTTTCCAGGAGTGTATATCCGCTTCTATGGCAAATATGCCGGCGGTAGGCACATTGTCTATCCTGATTTCTTCTGTGAGATAATTGGCGAAATCTGTAATACCGGGGTTGTGGGCAAAAATGGCTACTACGTCAAAGTCATCGTCGATTTTGGTGATCACCTTCAGGAAGGTGGAGGCATAGCACAGGTACAGCTCATCTTCCAGTAAAATTGCCTCTTTAGGGTACTTCCATTCACGCGCCATGATTTTAGCCGTAGTACGGGTACGTTTGGCAGGGCTGGAGATAATAAGCTGAGGAACCATGCCCTTGTGCAGCAGGCGGGCAGCCATTTCCGGAGCGTTTTGCTTACCGCGTTTGTTGAGCGGCCTGTCAAAATCGTCCATGTCGGGATCATTCCAACTGGACTTTGCATGCCGAATGAGGAGTAACGTTTTCATATGCTGAAAACCATTAATAACCATAACGAAAATACGGATTTTCAGATTTAGCAGAAAGTTAAACCCTTGCTGTTAACCGAAAATCAATTCCCGCCTGATTTAAAACAAACTTAACACAGAATAGTTGCAGGTAATATTATTTATTAATTATATATAGAGGCCTGCCGGTCGTAGAGGTTCGGGCGTTCATAAGGAACAAATGCCGCCTGCTATGGCGGGGCGCTGATTTGTCGGGCACAGGATAGGTGCGTTAAAGCATGCAAACCAAATCGCGCAGGCCCGGTTCCCGGCATAAAAAAGGCTGTACGGAAAGTACAGCCCACGAGTGTATGTTGTTTAGGTATAAATATCAATAGCCTCTTTCATTGCGGCCTTCCATATAGTTCATGAAGGCTTTGTTCACCACCCGGTTGCCGCCCGGCGTAGGGTAGTTGCCGGTAAAGTACCAGTCGCCCAGGTTATTGGGGCAAGCCTTGTGCAGGTTTTCTATTGACTGGTAAATTACATCTACCTTGGCGTTAATGCCAACAGGCGTGATGATCTGCGCTATTTTAGCGGATATTTCTTCTGTGGTGAACGGTTTGTAAATATTGCGCACCACGTTTTGCGCATGCAGGGTGTTGGTACGCTGCAGCTCCTTACACAGGCCGTAAGCTTCCTGCAGTATATGCTCCTTACCATGCTCTTTCAGCAGGGCAATGGCTGCCTGAAAAGCAACAAAGTCGCCCATTTTGCTCATATCTATACCATAGCAATCCGGGTAGCGGATCTGCGGGGCGGAGGAAATGATGATAATGCGTTTAGGGCCCAGGCGGTCCAGCATTTTAATAATACTCTCGCGCAAGGTAGTGCCGCGTACAATAGAGTCGTCTATTACGGCCAGGGTATCTATACCCGGGCGTACGGTGCCGTAGGTGATATCATATACGTGCTGCACCATTTCATTACGGCCAGAGTCTTCGGCAATGAAGGTGCGCATCTTTACATCCTTAATGGCAATTTTATCGATCCTTACCCGGCGGTTCACCATTTCCGCCAGCTTTACCTCATCAAAATCTTTACCCCAGGAAAGAATGCGCTCTATCTTAATCTTGTTCAGGTAATCTTCCAAACCTTTGATCAGGCCATAGAAGGCCACTTCCGCGGTATTGGGTATAAAAGAAAAGATGGTGTTGCGAAGGTCGTTGTCAATAACTTTCAGCACGGTTTCTGAAAGGTTGTAGCCCAGGTTGGAGCGCTCTTTATAGATTTTTTCGTCGTTACCGCGGGAAAAATAGATCCTTTCAAAGCTGCAGGCTTTGCGTTCCTGCGGCTCCAGTATCTGCTCTATGCTGTACTGGCCGTCGTTTTTTACAATAAGGGCATTGCCGGGCATCAGCTCCAGCACCTCATTCTCGCCAACATTAAAAGCAGTGCGGATAGCGGCCCTTTCGGAGGCGGCTACAATCACATCTTCATTAATATAGTAGTAGGAAGGACGTATGCCGTGCGGATCGCGGATCACAAAGGAATCGCCGCTGCCCATAAGGCCGCACACGTGGTAACCGCCATCGAACATGGAGAAGGCCTGCTGCAGGATGTTCTTTACATCCAAACCGTTGCGGCGCACCTCATCTTCCTGGCAAAGGAAGTGGTAAACAACCTCCAGCATAGCTGCCAGGTCGCTGTTGCGGTGAATTTCGCCGGGGTCTACATTTACAAACTTGAACAGCTCATCGGCATTTACCAGGTTAAAGTTACCGGCAAGGGTAATATTGCGTGCGGGAATAGTGTTATGGCGTACAAAGGGGTGGCAAAGCTCTACATTATTCTTGCCCTGGGTGGCGTAGCGCAGGTGGCCCATCAGCAGCTCGCCCAGGAAGCGTACATGGCCTTTCATAAGGCCGGGGTACCTGGTAATTTCCGGCTGGTATTTTTCTATTTCCTGTATCTCGTCGCGTACTTTGGCAAAAATATCGCCAATAGCCTGCGGGGCGCTGCTGCGGAGGCGGTGCATAAAGGGTACCCCCGGTTCTGTATTGAGTTTTACGGTGGCTATACCGGCACCATCCTGGCCGCGGTTGTGCTGCTTTTCCATGAGCAGGTACAGCTTGTTAAGCCCGAAGAAAACGGTTCCGTACTTTTGTTGGTAGTAAGAGAATGGTTTTCTTAATCTTATGAATGCAAGGCCGCATTCATGCTTTATCGCGTCACTCATCCCTTTTTTGAATTGAAGTCGCAAAGTTACGCTTAAAAAGCATAACAAAAACATAAAACTCCCCGATGCCATTATGCACCAGGGAGTTTTGTTATAGGATGTAGCTTGCGTACGATATTATTGTTTAGCCATGGAGGCCAGCCATTTGGAAATGTTTCCGCAGGTTTTAAACTCGTCTTCCACGTGAATATAATACGTGGGTATTTTTTCCATGAGCCATTTGTTTACGGCCTCACCCTGTTTTTTCTGCAAAGTGCGTGCCTGTATGCGGGCATAGTCGTCCTGCAGGTTCTCACGGTGCGGCTGTGTGCGTGTTTTCAGGTACACCAGGCGTACGCCGGTACGGCCCTGTTCGTCCGTAAACTGTACGGGGGCAGAGATCTGGCCGGGTTTCAGGGTGTCCAGCATGAGCACTATATCGCGGGTGGAGGGATCGTCCAGCTGGTCAATGGTAATAAGCGTGCCGCCGGTCATACGGTTTTGTATCATACCGCCGTCAAACTTGGCCATCTGGGCGTCGCTGTACTTGGTTACGGCTTCGCCGAAATTGTATTTATGCTCCAGTATGGAGGTGCGGATAGTGTCCAGCTTTTTGGTGGCCAGCTCAATATCGGATTTGGTGATGTTGGGCTTTACCAGTATGTGCTGCACGGTAATGTTATCGCCCTGGCGGCGCAGGCACTGTATCAGGTGGTAGCCGAACTGTGTTTTAACAGGGGAGGATATTTCGCCTTCCTTTAAGCGGAAAGCCGCGGCCAGGAAGTCGGGGTCCCAGGTGCCTTTATCGTTCCGGTTCAGAACATAAATACCTTTGTTATCTTTTACCCCGGGGTCCTCAGAATAAAGGATGGCCAGGGAGCTGAATTCAGATTCTTTATTTTCTACCCGCTTGCGGAAGTCGAGCAGGCGGTCAATAGCATACTGCTCCATTTCCTTGGTGGCTTTGGGCAGCACTACCAGCTGGCCTATTTCCAGCTCGGACTCGTAAAAGTGCAGGCTGTCTTTCGGGATGCTTTCATACTCTTTCTGCACTTCAGAGGGGGTTACCTTAATGGCATCCACAATCTTATCGCGCATGGCTTTGGCCTGCAGGCCTTCTTTAATGGGCTGGCGGAAACGTTCGCGCAGCTGGTAAATGGAGTAGCCGGTTACTTCCTTCATTTTCTCGCGGGAGCCGTACAGGTCTTCAAAGTAACGAATACGGTTCTCTATCTGCCCGTCTACATCCGCGTCGCTTACGGGTAAGCTGTCACGTTCTGCCTGCAGCACCATTACCTTTTGGGCAATAATCTGTTCCATAATGGAGCAGGCAGCGTTGGGCGGCAGCGTATTATCGGGTGAGTTGCGCTGCAGGTTCATTAGTTCCCCGTCTATATCAGATTTTAAGATAATCTTGTCGCCTACAATGGCGGCGATTTTATCCGCCACCATTTTCTGCTGCCCTACGGATGTTTGCCACAAGAGCAAAGCACCTGCAGATAATGCCAAAAGTTTGTTCATACTAACTAAAAAGCGGTGAAATTCAAAAATAGCCAATAAAATAAGCTGCACGGGGCAGCCTGTTGTTTTTAACAAAAGTTTATACAAGCGCAAAGCTTAAAGCAGAAAGCGGAAAGCTTGAAGCAGTGTGCCTTGTGGTGAGGCGTTCCTGGCTGTATGACCTGTGAGCCACACCATTGGCGCGCGGAGCGTTGTACTTTGCCATTAGCGGCCATTGGCTGTTGCAGGCTTTTCCTGTAACCCAGCTGCGCCCCGGTAGGCGCTGGCAAAAAAAAGCTGAAAGCCCTGAACAGTGGAGCAATCCATCTGCTTTGTGCTTTCAGCTTTATGCTTTTTTTGCTTATAAAGTACGCTTTACTTCTACTTCTTCAAATCCTTCAATAATGTCACCTACTTTCAGGTCGTTGTAGTTCCTGATACTCAAACCGCACTCCATGTTAGATACCACTTCCTTCACATCGTCCTTGTAGCGTTTCAGGGAACCCAGCTCGCCGGTGTAAATTACGATACCATCACGTACCAGGTTAATGCGGGTGTTGCGGGTAAGCTTACCATCCAGCACAAAGCAGCCGGCTACGGTTACCTTGTCGAAACGGTAGGTTTCGCGTATTTCCACATTTGCCACCACCTTCTTCTCTATCTTCGGCTCCAGCATGCCTTCCATGGCGCTCTTCAGCTCTTCGATAGCATCGTAAATGATGGAGTAGGTACGTATTTCTATATTCTCTTTCTCTGCCAGCTTGGCGGCCTGTGATGACGGGCGCACCTGGAAGCCTACGATAATAGCATCGGAAGCAGTGGCCAGCAATACGTCGGATTCGGTGATCTGACCTACGGCCTTGTGCACCACGCTGATGGCTATTTCTTCTGTAGAGAGCTTTTGCAGTGAGTCGCTCAGCGCTTCTACGGAACCGTCGAAGTCGCCTTTGATGATAATGTTGAGCTGTTTGAAGTTGCCCAGCGCCAGGCGGCGGCCAATTTCATCCAGCGTAATGTGCTTTTTGGTGCGGATGCCCTGTTCACGTACTATTTGTGCACGGCGGTTGGCCACTTCCTTGGCTTCGCCCTCATCATGGTACATCTTGAACTTTTCACCTGCCTGCGGGGCGCCGTTAAGGCCCAGTATCTGCACAGGCGCGGAGGGGCCGGCTTCGTCAATACGCTGTCCGCGTTCGTTGAACATGGCCTTGATCTTACCAAAGAAAGCGCCGCTCACAATGGTATCGCCCTGGTGCAGGGTACCGTTTTGCACCAGCACAGAGGCTACGTAGCCGCGGCCTTTATCCAGTGATGCTTCTATAATGCTGCCGGACGCTTCGCGGGCCGGGTTGGCTTTCAGCTCCAGCAGCTCTGCTTCCAGCAATATTTTTTCAAGCAATACATCTATGTTCAAGCCGCTTTTGGCAGATATTTCCTGGCTCTGGTACTTACCGCCCCAGTCTTCCACCAGCAGGTTCATACCGGCCAGCTGTTCCTTTATTTTTTCAGGATTGGCGCCTTCCTTGTCAATTTTGTTGATGGCAAATACCATGGGCAGGCCGGCTGCCTGTGAGTGGGAGATGGCCTCACGCGTTTGGGGCATGATGGCGTCATCGGCCGCTATCACAATTACTGCTATATCGGCTGCCTTGGCACCGCGGGCACGCATGGCTGTAAAGGCTTCGTGACCGGGTGTGTCCAGGAAGGTGATTTTTTTATTATTAGCGGTAGTTACCTGGTAGGCGCCTATGTGCTGGGTAATGCCCCCGGCCTCACCGGCTACCACATTGGCGTTGCGGATATAGTCGAGCAAAGAGGTTTTACCATGGTCTACGTGACCCATGATGGTTACAATGGGCGCTCTTGGCACCAGGTCCTCTTCTGCATCCACTTCTTCTTCTTCCTCTTCGGTATCTACATCATCTATACCTATAAATTCCACTTCATAGCCAAATTCGCCGGCTACCAGCTCAATCACTTCCGCATCCAGGCGCTGGTTAATAGACACCATGATGCCCAGGCTCATACACTTGGAGATCACTTCTGCGAAGCTTACATCCATGAGGTTGGCCAGCTCGCTCACGGAAATAAATTCCGTTACCTGCAGCTTGTTGTCTTCTGCATGCTGGTTGGCCATTTCCTCAGCGCGCTCGTTGCGTTTATCGCGGCGCTGTTTAGCCTTAACGCTTTTGCCACGGCCACCACCGCCCAATTTGGCCATGGTTTCCTTTATCTTGTTCTGGATCTCGTTCCGGTCAATTTCTTTCTCTTCCGGGCGTTTGTTGTGATCACGGTTAAAGCTGGAGCGGTTGTCGCGGTTACCTGGACCCCTGTTATCCCGGTTACCGGGACCGCGGTTATTGTTACCCTGGCGGTTGGGCGCTGCATGCGGGCGGTTGGGACCTCCTCCCTGTCCGGGTGGACGGTTGCCGCCACCCTGGCCCTGCCCGTGCGGGCGGTTGCGGTTGTCGCCGGGCCGGTTATCGCGGTTGCCGAAGCGATTGTTATCGCCGGTGCGGTTAGCAGGCGCGCCTGCACCTTTTTCGCCGGAAAATTCTTTCGGCTGTATGGGTTCCGGTTTCTTTTCCACAATAATGCGTTTACGTTTACGCTTTTCATCATTATTGTTATTGCTGTTCCGGTTAAAAGGCCCTTTGTTGTTATCGCGCCTGTCTGACTGAATAGGCAGGTTTATTTTGCCGATCACTTTGGGTCCGGTCAGTTTTTCTGCCTGTATATTTTCAATCACAGCGCTGCTATTATCATCCTGTTCGGAATCTTGTGTATTTCTTTCTGCCGGTACGGTTTCCGGTGCTGTATGTTGGGCGGCTGCCGGTGCGGCTTCGCGTTCGGGCGCTGCCTCCTGCGGCTTTTCCTCTTTGGGTGCGGCCTGGGGGGGAGCGGGTTCCTGTTTGGCGGCCGGTTGTTCTGCTACCTTTACCTTAGGTGCTTCTTCCTTAGGCGGAGCAGGCGCTTCGGGTTTTTCAGCAGCAGGAGCAGGTTGCTCTTCCTTTACCGGGGGCGCTGCTTTTTCCTCTTTAGCGGCCGGCGGTGCGGTGGCTTCAGGTTTGGGAGCAGGTTCCGGCTTGGCGGCAGGGGCTTTTTCCTCTGCAGGCTCCTCTTTACGGACAGGTTTTTTGCCCTGCAGGGCGTTCAAATCAATGGTTGCCACAACTTTAGGTCCGTTTAGGCGTGGGGCTTCAGTTTTGGTTACTTCAGATGGAGGCGGTGCGGCTGCTTCCGTTTTAGGCGGAAGGTGGTTTTCAACAGGCGGCGCTTCGGGTTGTTTGGGCGCTTTAGCCTGTACGGGTGCAGGTTCCGGGGCAGCTTCCTTTTTGGGCTTTTCGTCCTGTGCCGGTGTTTCTACTGCCACTGCGGGTTCTTCTTTCGTCGTATTTTTCTTACCTGCAGCTTCCGCAGCTTCCTTCTCCTTTTTCTTCATTGCATCTAACACGCTTCCTTTAGGCAGGGCTATCTGGTCGCTTTTGCGCTTGTTAGCCTTGTCCTGCTGGAATTCTGACTGCAGGGCTGCGTACATTTCAGCCGTCAGACGGGCATTGGGTGATTCAAATCCGTCTGTCGAGTAGCCTTTATTGGCAAGGAAATCGATAAGGGTTCCTTTACCAATATTGAACTCTTTGGCGGCAGCCAGCAATCGCGGTGTGTTGTTTGTTACTTCGGGCATATGTTATATCTCGGGCCTCCCCTTTTTCCCGTTGTACTGCAACGGGACTCCATTTTTACATTTAAAAATAACTCAAATATATTCCATTCCAAGCGAACCCAAATCCTGGGAAGGTTGCCAGACCCGGGAACGCTATTCCTTATCAAACTCTTCCTGTAGTATTCTTCTTACGTCCTTAACGGTTTCTTCTTCCAGATCGGAACGGCGTACCAGCTCTTCAGTGGTGAGGTCCAGCACACTGCGTGCGGTATCACAGCCAATACGTTTCAGCTCATCGATCACCCATTCTTCTATTTCATCTGCAAATTCCTCCAGGTCAACGTCAAATTCGGTCTGTTCCTGCTCTTCATCGCGGAATACATCAATCTCGTACCCGGTCAATTCGCAGGCCAATTTTATGTTTACGCCTTTTTTACCGATGGCCAGCGATACCTGGTCGGGTTTAAGATAAACGGCGGCGTATTTGTTATCATTATCTACTTCCTGGCGGCTGATCTTGGCGGGAGTTAGTGCACGCTGTATAAGCAGCTGAATGTTGGCAGTATAGTTAATAATGTCAATATTCTCATTTCTTAATTCCCTTACAATGCCGTGAATACGGCTGCCTTTCATACCCACGCAGGCGCCAACGGGATCAATACGGTCGTCATAGGATTCTACGGCAACCTTGGCCCTTTCGCCGGGTTCGCGTACAATCCGTTTAATTACGATTAATCCGTCAAAGATCTCCGGCACCTCAATTTCCAGCAATTTAGCAAGGAAGGAAGGATGTGTACGGGAAAGAATGATAAGCGGAGCATTGTTTTTCAGTTCAACCTTTTTAACTACGGCGCGTACGTTCTCTCCTTTTTTGAAATAGTCGGTCGGAATTTGTTCAGATTTAGGCAATATTAATTCATTCCCTTCATCATCCAATAATAAAACTTCTTTTTTCCATACCTGGTAAACTTCACCGGTTACAATTTCTCCTACGCGATCTGCGTATTTTTTCACCAGTATGTTCTTTTTAAGGTCACCTATACGGGCAGAGAGGGTTTGTTTGGCAGCCAGGATAGCCCTGCGGCCAAAGTCCTGTATCTCTACTTCCTCATACAGGTCTTCCCCTACCTGGTAATCGGGTTCTATTTTAATGGCTTCGGAATAGGCGATCTGCGCATTTTCATCCTCTACCTCTCCGTCCTGCACAATGGTGCGGCGGCGTAATATCTCCAGGTCACCTTTTTCGGTATTTACAATCACGTCAAAGTTCTCATCAGAGCCATATTTCTTCCGTAAGAGTGTTTTGAACACATCTTCCAATACCTTCATCAACGTAGGGCGGTCAATATTTTCCGCCTCTTTAAACTCTGTGAATGACTCAATCAGGTTAATACTAGCCATTGTTTTGGTAATTATATTTTAAAACACGACGCACACAACCGTGTGCTTAATTTCAGTAAAATGTATATTGATTTGTTTAGAAAGTTTCGGATCGGGTTTACCTTTCTTTTTACCCGGGTTTTCTTCCAGCGTAAGCTGGTCATCGGTTACTCCGAGCAATGTGCCTTCTTTAATGGTGCCATCCAGCAGGGTTACCTCTACCTTACGGCCAATATTTTTCAGGTATTGCCGGTGCAGCTTCAGCGGCTCGTCGAGGCCGGGGGAGGATACTTCCAGGGAGAAATCGCCTTCGGGGAAAAGCGCGGCTGCTTCCAGCTGTGCATATAAGGCGCGGTTGAGCTGTACCAGCTTTTCAACCGGGACGCCTTTGTCCCCGTCTACGAAAATCTTAACATTATTAGTGGGTTTAATCCTCACGTCTACCAGAAAGTAATCCGGGTCTTGTGCGAGCTGCGCTGTTGTAATTTGCCGGATTGTTGCGATCACTTGTTCATTTGCCATACCTAACTAACGGGAAAAACGAGAAGGGGACCGTTGCCGTCCCCTTCGTTTGAATCATTTTCCTATGCAAAATTAGGATTTTATTTTGATCCAAAAACTATTTCTTTAACTTGTATCAAATATTTAGCACGGCGAAAAGGCCCCAGGAGTACGGATTATTAAATGTTTTAATACATTTGTGTGTTAGCCTGTTTATGCACTTAAAAACATATATAAAGCACCTTAACATAGAACTGATTATATGGCCATTGGCCCTGGTGCTGTTATATTTTATGCACCCGCACCAGGGAATAAGCCTTTGCCCGCTGAAATGGATGGGGTTGCGATGGTGTCCGGGCTGCGGGTTAGGACATGCGATTCATTATGTGCTGCACGGGCAGTGGGCCCTGGCGTGGGGCAGCCACCCGATGGGCTTTTTTGCGGTACCGGTGCTGCTATACCGGACCCTTAACCTGGGTAAGCAACAACTACAGATATTCCATTACCTTAAAAACAATCCCGCATGAACGATCTTTCTTTTGCCATTCTTCCCGGCGTACAACATGAAGAGCTGCTATGGCTGCAGGAGCTGACCCGCGGCTATACTGCTGAACAAAAACACCAGTTCCTGTCGGTATACCAGGGCCGCCGCAAAGATCCCCAAACCATACTGATCTGCTGCCTGATCGGGTTGATTGGCCCTGCCGGCATACACCGCTTTTTGCTGAACAGCATAGGAATGGGCGTTCTGTACATATTTACCATAGGGCTGTGCTGGATCGGAACTATTGTAGACGCTATTAATTACAACAAGCTTACCTGGGAATATAATAAGAAAGCGGCCCTGGAAAGCGCTGCCTTGCTGGGACTGCAGTGAGGTGTTAAAGAAACCTTAAAGAAAGCTGATTGGTTTATACAGGTAGCGGATATTCTGCTACCTTTGTTTTATTATGTTGAAACTAATCTTTATTATATTCCTGCTGTGGTTATTCTATAAAATAGTATTTGATTTTATAGTACCGGTTTATCAATCAACCAAACAGGTGAGGCGGCAGATGAGCGACATACAGGACCATATGCGTCAGCAATTCCAGCAGCAGCAACAGGCGCAGCAGGCTGCAGAACAGCAACAGCAGCAGCGGGCCTCTCAACAGCGTGCTACAGACCGGGGTGAATACATAGATTTTGAGGAAGTGAAATAAGACGTTAAAAAACTAACGGCCGGCTGCCGGCTTAAAAATATCCATGATTGTTTGGGGCGCCTGCAAATGAATGGTTTGTAACCCCACTGCCCGGGCGCCTTCTATATTAGGCAGCGTATCATCAATAAATAATGTTTCTGCGGGGTTTAGCTGGTGCTCGTCTACAATCAGCTGATAAGCTTCTTTTTCCGGTTTACGGTAACCGATCAGGTGTGAATAATAGGCTTTATTAAAGAAAGCCGCCAGCGAAGGTATGCCCCTGCTTTGCTGCAGTATGTGGTTGAATTTTTCCAGGTGAATGGCGTTGGTATTGCTTAGCAGGTAGGTGTTATAGTGCAGCTGCAGCTGTTGAAGCAACTGCAGGCGTTGCAGCGGAAAATCGAGCAGCATGGCGTTCCATGCATCAATGATCTGTTGGTCGGTTACCCCGGGCTGTGCATGCCGGCGCATTTCCTGCAGGAAAACGTTTTCTGTTACACGCCCGGTTTCCAGGTCGTCAAACAGGCGGGAACCTTTGAACTGGTTATACAAGTCGGTGAAATCCTTTACTCCCAGGTCTGTGAAGGCTTTGTATGTACGCTGGTAATCGATGTTGAGGATTACGCCACCCAGGTCAAAAATAATGTGCTTAATACCTTGCATGCTCATCTAAAATATTTGCAAAGCTGCAAATTAAAGCTGTATTTTAGAAATGTACCGGCACACGTTATGAAACAATTGCTCCATTTTTTCCCGTTTCTTTATCATAGTAACCCGCTGCGGGAGCTTGCGCTCCGGGGTAATTATTTGCTTTGCCGTAACCGGCCGCCAGTTCACTGCTTTTTTTCGTATGCCCGCTACCGCTATTTGCCTGCAGCTATGCTGCTGCTGGCCTGCCATGCAGATACCAGCCGCATTAACCGCGTAAAAAGGGGCAGCCTGCTGGCCCGGCAATATTGCAGCTCCTGCCATGCATTTCCCGAACCCCGCCTGCTGGACCGTATTACCTGGGAAAAAGATGTACTACCGGTAATGGGGGAACGGTTGGGTATTAACAGCTTTCACGGCAGCTATTACCGGCGGCCGGCGCTGAGCGATACACCCGGCGCTATGGCCAACCGCATTAGCATGGCGGATTGGGATCAGCTGGTAGCATATTATACATCGGTAGCACCCTGGCAACCCCTGCCCCAGGAGCGGCCGCAGCCCATTAAAAGCCCGGCCCCTCCGCTGTTTACGCTGCGCGAGCTGCCTGCGCATATGCACAATGCCCCGCTGGTGAGCTATGTAGGCATAGATACGCTAAAACAGCGTATATGGGTAGCTGATGGTGAAGACAGCATACTGTATATATATAATAGCCAACTGCAGCTGTTGCAGCAGCTGCCAACAGCCAGCATTGTATCAGATGTGGTGCTGCCCCGTGCCTTTACGAACGGCCTTGCCTATATCACCTGCCTGGGAACGCTGTACCCTTCCGATGCCCTGCGGGGATGTATACAAACCCTGCAACCGGCGTCCGGCCCAGGGAAAGAACGCGGGCAGCAACACGGTTTGGGAAAAGATCGCCTTCAGTTAATGGATAAACGGAGCGCGCAGCCGGCGGACACGCTGCAACTGCTGCCCGGCGTGCTGAAAGACCGGTTACCCCGCCCCGTAGCTACCCTGCCCGCGGATTTTAACCAGGACGGGCATACTGACCTGCTGGTATGCGGGTTCGGTTATAATAACGGCGCCCTGAGCTGGCTGGAGTTGGACAGCGCCGGGCAAAGGACCGTGCAGGAACATGTTTTATTACCCCGCGCCGGCGCCATTAAAGCTTACATCCGGGACGATAACCGCGATGGGCGGCCGGACATTTGGGTGCTGTTTGCGCAGGGCGATGAAAGCATCTGGTACTTTGAGAATACCGGTAAGGGCCATTTTGAACCTCACCGTATTTTACAGTTTCCGCCGGTATACGGCTCCAGCAGCTTTACCCTGGAGGATATTGACCATGATGGGCTGGAAGACATTATTTATACCTGCGGTGATAATGCAGATCATTCCCGCGTGCTGAAGCCATACCACGGCGTGTACATTTACAGGAATAAAGGACATCACCAATTTGAACAGCAATACTTTTACCCGGTAAACGGCTGCTATAAAGCTGTTGTAAAAGATTTTGACCTTGACGGAGATGATGACCTGCTGACCATTTCTTTTTTTGCAGACTATGGCTACCAGCCGCAGGAAGCGTTGCTGTATTTTGAGAACCGCGGTGACCTGGATTATGCGGTGTACACGCTGCCGGCCAGCCGCCTGGGGCACTGGATATGTATGGATGCCGGCGATATAGATGGTGATGGCGATGCCGATGTGGTGATCGGCAATTTTTCCCAGGGGCCTGCTAACTTTCCGGGTATGGGCAGCCAGTGGCGGAACGGACCGCCGTTTATTGTGCTGGAAAATAATACGCGGCATGCCCGGAAAAAGGAATAAAAAATTTGTGGTTAATTGAACAAATAATTAATTTTGCCGTCCCTTAAAGGGGAACCCAGAGAAGTTAACATATATTTTGTCCGCAAGGACGCGGTCCTATAGCTCAGTTGGTTAGAGCACCTGACTCATAATCAGGGGGTCCCAGGATCATGCCCTGGTGGGACCACGAAGGTAAAAAGCCTTGTTAGTACATACTAGCAGGGCTTTTTGGCTTTATGGGCTGTTCCTGAAAATCGTTTGTGATCTACTGCCTGGTGCTGAAGGGCTGAAATGGGTCAGCAATGGTGCACGGTTGTAATTATTAGTTAAACGGATATACCGTTACTTTGGGAGGTGGCCCCAGGATTTGAATGCTGCATTTGTAAGAATGTTAAACGGGACATGGGTGCCGCCCAGTTCACCTGCTGACCGCGCAAACACCACTTCTGCAATTTTATAATGCCGGATGGCATATGAACACAGGATGCAAGGCTCAACATTTGAATACAGGATAGCACCGGAGAGGTCTGAGGTGCTTTTTAGGGCATCAAGAATTGCCATGATCTCGGCATGACGGGTAATATCCTTCAGCTGCCGGCTGTTTTCATAACCTTCCCCGATGATCACTCCATTCTTTACAATAATACTGCCCACAGGGCTTTCGCCCTCTTCGGCCGCTTTGTGGCCAAGGGCAAGGCATCTGTTTATGTATTTTTTATGTGCATCCATAGGAGGCAAAAGTAAAGAATGTGTTATTGCCGATAACCGTTGAAGCGCATAAAACCAATAACACGGATCAGCTTAAAGAAAGCTATGAGCTTGTGTAACGGTGCTTTCATCAACATGCAAAAGATTTATAGAACGCTGCTGTTGTGGTTTTCTATGAACATTTGGGAGATTATGAAGAAACCAGTCTGATACTTACAAAAGTATAAGGCCACTCCTTGAGCATAGGCTTGAAGCATCTTTATTAGCGACAATTGATCAATCTTATAGATGAAAAGGTAATTGAAAGAAATGTAATCTTAAAACCATAAAGGCTGCGGAAGTATAAAAATGGATGTGTAAGAACCCGGATTTTATTTTGCCACGTCCTTGTCTTTCATGTGCCAGCAAGGTTTGTATCTGGCGTTTTCATCCCAAGAATTAAACAGTAGTGAGTTGGCTTTTGCCAGTGCTATATCAGATGCTTTTATATTGTCAAATTTAACTGCTGTAAAAATACTTTTGGCGTTCTACAGTGTCTATTTTAAACAACATTTTGCATGAGATAAAAAGACAGCGAAAAGTGAGCAGCAAAATTATTTAAGTTTAAGGCACTAGACGTTAATACACAGTTAATAAGTGTTACACCTGATTGATAAATGATTTAAACGATTGTTAGTGTATAGTCGCTAATGACAATGGATATGTTTGACGGAACATTCAGGCAAAGAGCTCATACGATTAAAAGAATCAAAGTAACCGGTCGATAACCTGCTATACAAATCCCAAACGCTAAAGAAGTTTGGGATTTGCTTTATTTATGAGAAGAGTGTGCTCACACCTTCCTCACCTCAAAATCCTCAAACACTACCGGAAAGCTCTTCTTCCCCGGCGCTGCTGCTACCACGCCTATCTGCGCTTTCACACCCGGCGGGAAATAGGCCAGCCGCAGCATGTCATATTTTTTACCGTCAAAGGAATATTTGATCTCTACATAATCGCCTTTACGCAACAGCTTCAGCCAAACAGCAGCAGGACTGTCGTGGCGGGGAACTACCGACCAGTCAGACACTTCGCGGGTAACTACAGCGCTTACATTTTGCACGCCATCTACGTACTCGATGCCCGTTTTTATCCAGTTCTTGTTGTCGATGCGGATCATTAAGCCGGCCTGGTGAAACAGCTCCTGGTAATGGCCGCTGATCTTTACACTGGCTTCAAAATCGCCTTCCTGTTCCTGGAAGTAAAAAGGGCCGTTGTCGCGGATAAAGCCATAGTGCGTTACCCGCCAGTAATCGGTGTTCGGGTCAACAGTTACGTCCAGCTTTTTTGCATTGCCGGACCATTTAGCGGGTTCATTAAACCATTTCATAACAGGTGTTTGAGTTTGAGCAAACAGGTTTCCAATACAAGTGCCAAGTACAAAAACAAAAAGCAAGGTTCTTTTCATAAAAGGTTTGTTTAAAATAACCGTACTAAATTAATCCATTTTAGATGCCAGCAGCATAATACCGGCGCTAAAAACAGCAATCAATGCAAAAGACCATTGCAGGTTCAATGCTTCTGCGATAAAACCTATCAGCGGCGGACCGATGAGAAAACCCAGGAAACCCACGGTAGACACGGCTGCTATGGCCACTCCCGGCGGGAGTGTTTTGGATTTGCCCGCCAGGGCCAGCACCAGGGGTACAATGGATGAAACGCCGATACCTACCAGCAGAAAGCCTAACGTTGCCGTATATATGTTGGCGAAAAATATGGCCAGCAATAACCCGGTTGTGGTGATGGCGCCTGCGCATTGCAGCACCTGTCGTATACCAAAACGGGTAACAATACGGTCGGCCAGGAAACGCCCGCCGGCCATGGTGCCCATAAATGCAATATAACCAACCGTTGTCAGCGACTCCGGCACCTGCACTATTTTCTGGAAATACACGCCGCTCCAGTCGAACATGGTGCCTTCTGTTATGAGGCTGGCAAAAGCTATCAATCCCAGCTGCAGCAGCTGCCGGTCAGGTTTGGCAAAAAGCGGCTGCGCTTCTGCGGGAGCATCTTCCGGCAATAAGTATTTCCGGGAAAAAAATACCAGCAGCCAGCAAGCCGGCGCTACCAGCCAGAAATGCAGCCATACCGGCCAGCCCAGGTTAACCGCCAGCGTGCCAATAGCAATGCCGGTAAAGCCGGCAAGGCTCCACAAGCCATGAAAAGATGCCATTACCGACCGGCCGTACAGCGCTTCCACGCCTACTGCCTGCGTGTTCATGGCAATTTCAAATACGTTGTTCATAAACCCGAACAGGAAAAGCACCGTCACCAGCTGCCAAATGTGTGTGGCCAGTCCTATCATACAAAGCATGAAAGGAAAGAGCAGGCCCGCTGCAATCAATACCCTGCGGCTGCCGAAGCGGGTTACCATCCAGCCGGACACGGGTAAGCTGATCATTAAACCAATGGGCAGCGCAAATAGTACGCTTCCCAATCCGGCATTATTTAACCCGAATTGCGTTTTTATATCATGAATACGGCAGGCCCAACTTGAATAAGTCAGGCCTGCAATAAAGAAGAATATGCATACCGCTATGCGGTAGGTACGTTTGAGGTCCATTGTTGATGAAAGCATAAGCAACCTGGTTTACAGGGGTGCTGCATACAGCCCGATGTGCTGATACAGCTCGTCATAATCAGTGATCTTTACAATGTGCTCCAGGTGCGCCAGTTTTTTATTGGCAATACCTATGAACTGAATACCCATTTGCTGCGTAGCCAGGTAATCCCAGTTGCCATCTCCCACATAGGTGATATTGGCTAAAGGCATCTCCTGCCCATGTTGCTCATTCATCCTGCGGATGGTATGGCCGATGATATCCTGCCTGGCCAGCGCATCCTGTGCAAAAGCGGCAGCCATACAACCCTCAATATTAATGCCGGCGCAGCGCAGCTTGAACAACGCAGACTCGCGCCAGCCGCCGGTGGCCAATCCTACGCTGACATGCGGCTGCCGGCAAAGGAACTGCAGTACACGGCCGGCCTTCTTTATCTCCCGAATACTGTCGGGCCGGGCTTCGTATGCCCGTTGCAGTAAGTGACAGAAGTGTGCAATAAACCGGTCGCGTTCTTCCGCTGTAAACGTGCGGCCTTTTCTTTCGCGGAACAGCTGGTCAATAATGCCGGAGTCGGTAGTGTTTTGATAATACCCGTAGTTGGTTTCAAAATCGCGGAAGCCAAAGGTTTCTTCTATGGCGCGGGTATAGCAATGATCGTCTATCTCAGTAGTGTCTGTGAGGGTGCCGTCTATATCAAAAATAATGTACTTCATTCCTGTTTGTTTAAGAGATGCGTATTACGG
>NZ_DASTRI010000002.1:0-86139 GCF_035761305.1 Chitinophaga sp.
GTGATTGTGGTGCACGGCAACCACCTTGCGCAGGACTGGTCGGAAGGCGGGTATGATTACCTGGGTAAGCTGCTGGCCAGCAGGGGCTATATTGTAGCTTCCATTGACGAGAATTTCCTGAACACCGCTTTTACCGACCTGCCCAAAGCAGGCCTCAAAAATGAGAACGGCACCCGCGGCTGGCTGATGCTGAAGCACCTGGAGCTATGGAGAAAATGGAACCAGGACCCGCACAACCCTTTTTATCATCGTATTGATATGGACCGCATTGCCCTCATAGGCCACTCAAGAGGCGGAGAAGCCGTGTCGCACGCAGCCCTGTTCAACACGTTGCCCAACTTCCCGGATAATGCAAACGAAGTGTTCAACTTCAATTTCCATATCAAAGCTTACATAGCCATTGCCCCGGTAGACGGGCAATATAAGCCGGCAGAAATACTGGCCCCGCTGAAAAACATCAACTACTTTGTAATACAGGGCACGCATGATATGGACATGCAATCATACGGGGGGCTTAGCCCTTATATGCGTATTAAATATTCGCCGTCGTACAACGGGTTTAAGGCCGGCTTATATGTGCACCACGCCAACCATGGCCAGTTCAATACTTCCTGGGGCAGGTACGACGGCAGCAGCCCGTATATTAACCAGTTTAATATAACCAACCTTATGCCCGCGCGCGACCAGGAGCAGATAGCAAAAGTGTACATCAGCGCTTTCCTGGATGTAAACTTAAAAGGCGACACCGTGTACAGGCCATTGTTTGAAGATTACCGCTACGGACGCCAGTGGCTGCCCAAACAGCTTTATTTTAACCAGTATGAAAGCAGCAGGGCCGCCTTCATAGCCCGGTATGAGGAAGACCTGGACCTGCAAACAGCCACCATGCCCGGGGTAACCATTTCATCGGAGCACCTGAGCGTATGGCGCGAAGCGCTGCATAAGCTGATGTGGGGCGATCATATTTCCCGCGCCGCCTATATCGGATGGAACCGGGAAAAGGTAGACCCGCTGGTGGGAACGTACACCTTTAACCTGCCGGACAGCGCCGCGCTGCAGCCGGAAGGCAAATCACTGGTATTCAGCATGGCGGAAAGCAATGAAAGCTCCCTGCATGTGGAGAAAGGCAAACCCACTAAAGAAGAAAAAAAGGAAGAAAAGCAGGCCGAAAAAGAAGAGAAAAAAGAGGAGAAAAACCCGGAAGAAAAAAAGCCCATTGACTTTACCGTGGAATTAACAGACGGCAAGGGCGCTCATATCCGTTTCCTGCTAAGCGAATGCATGCCGCTGCAGCCGCAGATACAAAAAAAGCTTACAAAGTTTGCTTTCCTGAACCAGAATGACGATGCAGAGTCTATCCCCGACTTCTTCCATTTTAACCTGGACACGCTGCAAAGCAAACACCCGGAATTTGACATGCACCGCCTGCGGAGCATCGGTTTTATTTTTGACCAGTCAAAATCCGGCGTTATTATCCTGGATGATGTAGGGTTGATGGAGCTGTAAGCGGGTTATAAAGCGGCATTTTGCATGTTATTGCCCTGCCCGGTATCAGGCATAATTAGCCGGTTATTTAAGGGTTGTTTTACAGTGAATCACTTATAAACGTAACTTTGCGGCTTTAACTACGCTTACAACTTGTATAACTCGAACACATGGAATATGGATGCCCAAGAATTTTGCTGGCTGATGATGATCCGGAAGATCTTGAGCTGATAGAGGAAGCTATATTCAGTATAGCGCCAAAGGTGGAGCTGCATAAGTTTACAAACGGGCTCACTGCCATGAAATACCTGGAGTCAAGGCCGGATAACGAGCTGCCGGGCCTTATCATCCTGGATTATAACATGCCGGAGCTGAACGGGTCGCAGCTGTTGGAATTTATCCGTACCCAGGACCGCTATAATCCCATTCCCAAAGTAGTGCTGAGCACTTCCAATGCGCCGCTGCATATTAATGAGTGCATGACACAGGGCGCTACTGAATACATTGTAAAACCACACAGCATGGCCGGGCTGCATAAGCTGGCAAAAAAGCTGCTGGGTTTCTGCAAACCCCGTTAATTATTTCTTTGGCAGGTATATCACAAAAGAGGCTCCTTCATTGGGTATTCCTATCGCCTGTATGCTTCCTTTGTGATTTTGGACAATCTTTTTGCAGATGGCCAGCCCTATCCCCGACCCTTTGGCCGCGGGCAGGTTATTGAGCCGCTGAAAAATCTCAAATATCTTTCCGGCATAGCGGGGGTCAAAACCAATGCCGTTATCTGATACAGCAAGCCTGTAATACTGCCGTGCGCCTTCTGCCTTTAACTCGGGTATTTCGTGTGCGTTCACCACTTCGCTGGTTATTTTTATAACGGCGTCCCTGTTGGGATGCCGGTACTTCACCGCATTGTTAACCAGGTTAAACAGCAGCTGTTGGATCTGGAAGGGAATAGCCCGTATACGCGGCAGCGGGGTCATATCAATGCTGGCCCCTGCCTGTTCAAACTCTTCGCGGTGCAGCTGTATAATTTCTTCCATAACGTTGTTCAAATCCACCTCTTCATAGCTTTCCACGTAGGAAGTGGTCCTGGAGTAGGTTAACAGGTCTTCAATAAGGCTATTCATGCGCTGCACCGCGTGTATGGAGCGCTTCAGGTAATCCTTTGACTTATTATCAAGCTGGTTGGCGGCGTTACCGGCAATAAAATCGTTATACAGCCATATCTTCCGTAACGGCTCTTTCATGTCATGCGACGCGGCGTAAACAAACTGCTCCAGCTCTTTGTTCTGGAATTCAAGCTGGTTCATGTACTCACGCATCTGGTCTTCCGCCATTTTTTTATCAGTAAGATCGCGGGTTACCTTGGAGAAGCCGATAATATTATTTTCCGCATCGTGCAACGCAGTTAATACCGTGTTGCCCCAGAAAGAGGTGCCGTCTTTTTTCCTCCGCCAGCCTTCCAGGGAGGATTTGCCCTCCCTGCGGGCTTTTTCCAGGAAGGCGGCCGGCACTCCCATATCCCGGTCTTCCTGCAGGTAAAACTCTTCAAAGCTTTTACCTACAATTTCTTCCTCTTTATAGCCCTTTATTTTTTCCGCGCCCCTGTTCCAGTGCTGCACAATGCCATTTTTATCCAACAAGATGATCGCATACTCTTCTACCTCCTCTATCATTTTATGATAGCGTTCCTCACTTTTCCTCAGCTCTTCGGTTTTATTCTGCAGGTCCTGTATTTTTTCCTCTACGGTTCTTTTAAGGGATAAAGCCAGCTGCCGGTATTTTGCCTCCCCTTCGCGCAGCGCGTTCTCAGCGCTTTTTATATTGGTAACATCTATCGTAAAGCAACGGGTATGTATAAACTGCCCGTCTTCCCGGAACACATTGGAGCTGATACGTACAGTTTTAATGCTGCCATCCTTACAGCGTAATTCGGACTCGTATTGCTGCAGCGTTTCATTGCAGTTCAGCCGGGTAAGTATGTCGTCAATCTTTTCCTTATGTACATGAAATTCCGCAATATGGCGACCTATATATTCTTCTGCTGTGTAACCCAGCATATCCAGCTCCGCCTTGTTGGCCCAAACAATGATGCCTGCTGCATTTACCCAATGCAGGCCTATGCTGGCATTATTCACATAATCCTGCAGCTCCACTGTTTTCCGCTGCAGGTCTTTTTCTGTTTGCTTTTGATCGCTGATATCATGGAAGCAATTCATTACGCCTACCTGCTTCCCTTCACCGTCCGCCATAGGAACAATATTCATGCTTACCATACAACGGGAAAGGTCGGGTCGTTCAATTATCACCTCCACATCTTTCCTGGGCAAACCATCTTTAAGGCTGGCGGCTACCGGGCTTTCATCGTGGGGCATGCAGGCGCCGTCGGGGCGGTACAGCCTGAAGGCGCCGCTGAAACGCTCATCCGGGTTGCCGGGCACGGGGCGTCTTCCCCATAGCTTTGCCGCCTGCTCGTTATACTTTCTTATTACGCCGGACATATCGCAAATGAACACCGCGGCCGGTAAAAGATCCAGTATATAATTTTCTTCAAGGTAATGTGACGGTATTTCCCCTGCAGGCTTTACCAGGCGGTTTGTGGCTCCTGTTTGCAGTCCCATTTTTCAGTTATCGGTTATTAGTGATAAAATTACCCATTTAATTTTTTTCTTTCTGCATATCACATATGCAATAAATCTCAACTTGTAAATAATTAGTATATATACGAATGAATCGCCCTGCCGGGGCCGGTAGCCGGAAAGCTAACCGTGAATATTGCCGGCGGCGTTTAAATAAAGCTCGTTCATCAATATAATATATTGCAACCACACTATTTTACTTGCATATATAAGCCCGGATAACTATTTTTCCCCGATACCTAAATCACAGCATGGATACAATAACAAGCACCGCGCCAAAGAGAAGCCAGGACCTGCTAAAGACCAAACAGCATTTTGAAATACTGGATGGCCTGAGAGGCATTGCCGCCATAGTAGTAGTAATATTCCATTTCCTGGAATGGGTGTACAGTGATTATAGTAAAAACTTTGCGGGGCATGGATTTCTGGCAGTAGACTTTTTCTTTTGCCTGAGCGGATTTGTGATTGCGTACGCTTATGACGACCGCATTGGGCGGATGGGCGTAACCGAGTTTTTCAAATCAAGGCTCATCCGGTTACACCCCTTAGTTGTACTGGGTTCTGTACTGGGCTTGCTTGCCTTCCTCTTCGACCCATTTTCGGCGCCGCCTGCAGGTTATGATGCCGGCAAAATAGCATTGCTGTTCCTGGCCTCCATATTGCTGGTGCCTTATCCCGTAATGCCCGAAAGAAGCTTTAACCTGTTCGGCCTTAATGCGCCTGCCTGGTCGCTGTTTTGGGAGTATATAGCCAATATCGTATATGCCTGGGTGCTATGTAAGCTCAGTAAACGCACGCTGCTGGCAATAGCTGTAGCGGCAGCGGCATGCCTTTGTTATGTAGGCTATACCGCCGGAAATCTTATGGGAGGCTGGGGTAAAAGCACCTTCTGGCATGGCGGGGCCCGTATTGCGTATTCATTTACGGCCGGCATGCTTGTTTACCGCTACAATATTGTCATAAAAAACAGGCTGGGATTTGCCGGCCTTACTATTTTGCTGCTGGCCGCACTGCTGATGCCCTGGTTTAAACAAAACTGGCTCGCGGAGCTGGCCGTGGTGATCCTTTACTTTCCGCTGCTGATTGCATTAGGCGCAGGTTCCCGGCTAACTGCAGGCGCAAGAGGTATATGCGTGTTCTCGGGGAAAATTTCCTACCCGCTGTATATGACGCATTATGCGGTTATCTGGACGTTTGCCAATTATTATAACCAATATAAACCAGGCACGGTGCAGCTAACCTGGATGGTGAGCATTGCCATTGTGGTGTTAACCGGCATAGCTTACCTGGTTATGATATGGTATGATATACCGGTGCGCAGGTATTTTACCAGTAAAAGAAAATTGAGTAAGCACAAATAGGAAATAACACCTGGCCGCACAGCCCTTCCTGTAAACAAAAGCCGCGCAAACCTGGAAGATTTGCGCGGCTTCACGGATCTTGTATGTTGGCGGCAGGCTTTAGCGCTTAGCTGTTACCTCCTTGCGGGTTGTTTCCGGTACTGTCGGCTTCCGGCGCTTTATCTATCAGCTCCATAAACTGGTCAAGCTTGGGCGTAATAATGATTTGCGTACGCCTGTTCCTGGTTCTGCCGGCTTCTGTATCATTAGAAGTAATGGGGTTATATTCGCCCCGGCCGCCGGCTGTAAGCCTGCGCGGATCCACACCATGATCGTTCTGTAACGATTGTACCACGGAAGATGCCCGCAGTGCGCTCAGGTCCCAGTTGTTGCGGATATTGGGCCTGGAAATAGGAACGTTATCCGTATTACCCTCAATCAGCACCGCATAATCTTTATAGTCCTTAATGATCTTGGCGATCTTGCTCAGTGTTTCATTGGCTGCAGGGGAAATTTCGTAGCTGCCGGATTTATACAGCATGTTATCAGAAAGCGAAATATAAACAACGCCTTTTAAAACCTGCACATCCACATCCTGCATTTCCTCCCTGCTTAAAGAACGTGTAAGATTGTTTGTTAGCACCATGTTAAGCGAATCGCTTTTGTTTTTGGCATTTACAAGGTGCTGGATGTACCTGTTGGAAGCATTGATCTCATCTACCAGTTTTGATATATTCACATTGCCCTGGCTGGAGGAGTTAAGACATTTATCCAACGCAGCCTGCAGGGACGCAAGTCCTGTGCGCTGCGCCGCAATCTGCTCTTCCAGGCTTTGCACCCTGGTGCTGGAACCTGAAAGATTTCGCTGGCACTCCTGGTATTTACCATCCAGGTCACGGTTCCGGTTTTGCAGATCATTGTAGCTGCTTTGCAGCTGGGCAAACTTTTTATTGCTTACACAGCCTGCTCCCAGTATAACCATTGCCAGTGATACAAATAACAAAAAACGTAGTTTCATATAGTAGCTGTTTATATTAATTAAACCCGATACATTACCAACCCGTTGAATGCAAAGGTTGTGCCATCAAAGCATAAAGGCAATAACGGGCGGCATCTATGGCCATCAATCAATAGCTGCTTAGCTGTTTATATATAGCATAAAATGCAAAAGAGATGGATGGCGGTTCCCGGCTGATAGCCTTCGGGGGCATGGATGTTTGAACAAATGTTTTGCCCTGCAATACTGTAACAGGTTGTACTCAGCAGTAACAGCTGCCCCCTCCTGTTTATAAAATGCATGCTTTTTGGGGGAGTATAACTGTATCAAAAAAATACCGTTATGGAAGAAAGAAAAGACAAGCCGCTGCCACAGGAGAAAGACCGCCACCTGGACGTACCGGCTGAAGCTAACCGTGACAAGCACATTAATTTCCCTTCACTGGATGAAGACGGCGATACCGGGCAGGAAGAGCCTCCGCGCCCCGACAAAGCAACGGAAGAACGCCAGAAAAAATGGAAGGAAACCTTGGACACGGATAAGGAACAGCGCGAAAGGGTATAAAAGTTATTCTGTTCTCAGGCTTTTTGCAGGGTTGGTAACAGCTGCTTTTACCGACTGGTAGCTTATTGTAAGAAATGCTATGATAAGGGCAGCCAGTCCGGCTACAAGAAACATCCAGCCGTGCATATGAATGCGGTAGGCAAAACCCTCCAGCCACCTTGCCATTAGCCAGGCCGCCACCGGAAAAGCAATTACCAGCGCTGCCGCTACGAGCTTCATAAAGTCTTTCGACAGCATGGCAACAATATTGGCTTCCGTGGCACCCAGTACCTTACGCACCCCGATTTCCCTGATGCGCTTTTGCGTGGCAAAGGTAGCCAGCCCGAAAAGGCCCAGGCAGGAGATAATGACAGCCAGGATGGCAAACACGTTGAATAGCCTGCCCATCTGCTGCTCGGCCCTGTACAGCTTTGAAATATCTTCGTTCATAAACCCGTACGAGAAGGGATAATCACCATAAACTTTTTCAAATACCTTTTTCAACGCGGCAATGGTATGCTGCAAATTTCCCGGCGCCGTGCGCAATACCACGTAACCGCCTGCAAAATTTTTTCTTATGACCAATGGCTCCACCGGGTGCTGTATCGGCTTAAAATTAAAGTCCTTCACCACCCCTATTATGGGCGCCTCCAGGCCGTTCATCCCGATCTTTTTGCCCAGCGCCGCTGCCGGCGTAAGGTGCATTACCTTTAAAGCGGTTTCGTTTACAACATACGCGCTATCGTCCGACACACGGCCTTTTTCAAAAAACCTTCCGGCTACCAGGCGCATCCCGAATGTTTTAATAAAGTCTTCGTTGGTACGCAGCCGGAACCCAATTACCTGCTCCTGCGGGTCCATAGCCGGCCAGGTAATGCGCGCGCCTGTTGTAAGATAAGTGGGCAGGTTATCGGTGATGGTAAAGCTGGTTATGCCGGGGTATTGGTTCAGCGCTGCTTTCAGCGCTTCTTTATGGTCATGCAGGTCGCCTACTTCGGGCATATGCACATACAGCAGGTTCTCTTTATTGAAACCCATATCCCTGCTCTTTATAAACTGCAGCTGCGTATATACTACCAGGGTGCTTATTATTAAAATAACGGCAATGGCAAACTGCAGCACTACCAGCCCGTTTCTCAAATAAGCATTACGTCCCTGGAAAATCCTGATGCCTTTCAGCACTTTTACCGGGTTAAAAGACGACAGGAACAAGGCCGGGTAGCTGCCTGACACCAGCCCTACCAGCAGCGCTGTTATTAAAAGGGTAACAATGATTTTTATATTCAGCAGGTTAATGGAAATAGCTTTTGAGGCAAGCTCATTGAACAATGGCAGCAATACGATTGCCAGGCCGGTGGCCACCAGCAGGGAAACAAAAGAAAGCAACAGCGACTCGCTCATGAACTGTATAATAAGCTGCACCCGCTGCGCGCCTATGGCCTTGCGCAAACCTACTTCCTTAGCCCGCCTGGAGGAAAGGGCGGTTGACAAGTTCATAAAATTGATGCAGGCGATCAGCAGAATAAAAACAGCCACCAGCAAAAATATCGTTACATATTCGCCATTCCCCTGCCCGTCTACATCCAGCATAAAATGCGAGTGCAGGTGAATAGCTGTTAATGGCTGGATGGCTAAGGCGGCTTTTGTGCCGGAACGGTCGTTCCTGGCGCGGAGGGCATCTATCTGCTGCTCCAGCTTCTTTAATGCCGCAGGGGTGGCTTTGAAATTATCCGCTACCTGGAAGTACACGTAGGCATCAAAATTACTCCATGCTTCGTCAGGGTTATTCAACCGGTCGTACATGGCAATGGGCAGCAGCATATCAAACTGCAGGTGAGAGTTAGGCGGAACATTCTTCAATATCCCTGTTACCGTCATGCTCCGGCCTTTTATATCATCATCAATGTAAACGGTTTTACCCATGGCATTTTCTGTGCTGCCAAAGTATTTCACCGCGGTAGCGACGGTGAGCACCACTGCATCCGGTGCGGAAAGCACAGTGGCTACATTTCCTTTAAGCAAAGGGTAGTTAAATATTTTCAGGAAGTTGGTATCGGCGTAATAAATGTTTTTTTCGTCGAACTTTTTTGTTCCTGCTGTAATTACCTTGTGTAAAGCTGCGATGCGGGTGGCGTTCTTCACAGCGGGTATTTCCGCTTTAACGGCAGCGGCCAGCGGAGGCGGCACCACGGCGGCTTCCACGCCAGATACGTTGGCGGTAATACGGTATATTTTACCGGCGTTTTTATTGAACCTGTCAAAGCTGATCTCGTCCTGTACCCATAAAATAATAAGCAGGCTGCATGTCATGCCGGTAGCCAGCCCGAAAATATTCAGACCCGTAAATAATTTTAACCGGAGAAGATTTCTGATAGCTGTTTTAAAATAGTTCCTGAACATGCTGCGGAGATATATGGCCATGAGCCGTTCCAATCGCTATGCCAATTGTGAAAGCCGTGGCAGACAACTGTTCCGGAACAACCGCGCCTGTAAATTGTCCGGAAACGAACAAAACACGTTCACTCCCGGACGCAGGGCGATTGTAAGTAACCTGCACCAAGAGGGTAGTTACAGACGTATGCCACCACGACTAGACGCAGGGCGATTGTAAGTAACCTGCACCCGGGCACTGGCTTTTACAGGGGTTTATTACCGGTGCAGACATTCCCCCGCTGTTGGGATAAGCAGGTGCCGTTTTTGCCTGCATGCCGGGCCCTGCAATATTAAAAATACCGTGTATTTCGGATTACAATTATTTCTGCATAAATTAGCAGTTACATAGTCGTTTTAGCGGCACAACGGTCTGATAACTATCCTATTAAATCTGCTGCTTTTTTTCTGCGCCAGTCTTTCCCAAGCTAATTCACCTAACTAACTTTTGCCTGTTTCGAATATAGTATTCGGATGGATGCTAAACTATTCAGCTGTGAATAACATTACCCTATTTTTAATAGACGACGACGAAGATAACCGGGAGCTTTTTCAGATAGTTTTAAATATGATTGATAGTTCAATAAAGCTGGTATATGCAAATGACGGCATGCAGGCGCTGGAGCTGGTTACTGACCCGGCATTCTCTGTACCTGATATTATCTTTCTTGACTTACACATGCCCCGGATGAACGGTCTTGAATTTTTAAGCGCAACAAGGCATTTGAAATTCCTGTCGGCCCCTATCATCATCTTTTCAACCTTAATCAAAGATTATGACATTAACCGGTTCATAGAACTGGGGGCAAGGGAATGCGTGGAAAAACCGGGTACGCTTGAATCGTTAAAAAGAGTAGTGCTGCGGGTGCTGCAGGCGCATTTGAAAAAACCATAGTGCTGAGGATGGAACTGCTTACAGAACGGTATTGATCTGTCAGTTTCATTTGCCATTCTGCACCTGCGCTTTAAGTGCTGCAACCTCCTGCTGCAGTTTCAGCAGCATTTCCATCTGGGCTTTATTGCTCTCGCGCTGCGCTTTAATTTCCTGCTGCTGCGCTATTATGTACAAGGTCAGCTCTTCTACCTTTTTAAGCAGCCGCTTGTTCATTTGACCTACATCCAGCCCTTCCCTGGCAATTTCCTCTGCGGCCGGTATTTCCGGTAGGTGCTTGTTTGCCTTTATATAGGCAGCTACTTCGGCCAGGGGCGGCAGTGCATAATCATCCGTAAATACGTAATCAGGCCATCCGCTTTGCAGCTTCACTTTTACCTGCTCTGCAATCATATTACCTGCCACAGCCAGCTTATAACCTTTGGTATCTAGTGTACCAATGCCAAGGTTGCCAAAAGAATCCATTGTTATTTTGTTTTGTACCCCACCAGCGTAACCTTTAGTCATAAACACCAGACGGCCGCCCATTAATGTCGGATAATCGGTTCTTCCCGCGTTTTCAACCCAGATACCGGCTACCTGCCGGTGTGCATCTGACTGGTTGCTGGCATTTGTAAAGTAGATAGCGCCTATCCTGTTACCGATGGTGCTGCTTGCCGGGCGGCTCAGTTCTAATACCGGCTGATTGGCAGACCGGATCGTCAGCACTTTATCAGATGCGTTATAGCTGCTGCCATAAGTAGTCTGATTAGTATTGAACTCAGTACCGGGATTAATGGTGCCAATGCCAATATTGCCATTCCGGCTTACCGTTAACTTACTATCTTCGCTGTTAAAACCTTCCCCGCCGATAAAAATGGGCATTGCACTACCTATGTTCTGATAATACCCCTTGATCCAGATACCTACCTGGTCGTTCAAATCGTTCCCTGTACCGGTAGTGCTGATGTAGGACTTCCGGTGCAGACCAATGAAAGCGGTGCCCTGATTACCGGTAGTAGGTGTAGTGGTTCCAAAAAGCAAACCCTGGGGCCGGTTAACAGTAGACTGCACCTCTAACCAGCCAAGATTTATATACCCCGAAAAAACGCCGGGCCCGGGCTCCTGGCAATAAGCGGTAAGGGACAGCAGGGTTATACCCATGCTGAAGAACGTTCTTTTTATCATAACGAATAACAATTTCAGCCACCCTGCGGCAGCAGATAAGCAGATGAAAAAACTGATGAATTTACGATACTATAGCTCTTGTGCTTAACGGGTACAAACAGGTAGTACAGCTATATCCATCGATCAAACATCCGGTAAAACAACTGGTTACTATTACATAGGTCTTGGGATCTCGGGTTAAACTACCATTTGAGCTCCTAAGAATTGATGTTACAAACATAGTTATCTTTTCCTAAAAAACAACTATTCCGATCACTTCCCCCCTTCCTTCATTTTTTTGGCAAACTCCTTTTCCAGGCCGGCCAGCTGCTCATCATATTCCTCGCGGTCCATAAATACGGCAGGGTTATATGCATCGCCGGGCTTATGTTTTTTATGAAGGTTAAACTGGCTGGCATGGGAAGCCACCCACAGGTCGAACCGGAGATTTTTCATGGCGGCTAACGTATAGGCATAATCGCGGGCTACTTCGGGATAGGCCGGTATATCGGCAAAGCTTTTCTCCGTAACAATAGTGGGCATATTTGCAATCAGCACCTTATAGGAACGCTGATCGTCTTTCACGTCAAAAAGAAAGCTGCAGGATCCTTTTGTATGCCCGGGATGATGCAGCATGGTAATGCGCATATCGCCCAGTGCTATCACATCCCTGTCGTGCAGGATGCGGTCTATCTTCACCGGCTGGTACACCATGCCATGGCCGCCCAGTGCATAGTCGGAGCTGCCGCCGTCTGCTACCACGGCTGAATCCCCGGCATCTACCATCATTTTTGCGCCGGTCATCTTTTTAATGGCAGCCATAGCCCCCATATGATCAAAGTGGGCCTGGGTGGTGAGCAATATTTTAGTGTCGGAGAACCTGAACCCCAGCGCCTCAATATTGGCTTTGATCACAGGCGCCGAAGCGGCAAGGCCGGTATTAATGAGGATGTTGCCTTTGCCGGTGGTAATAAGATAGCTGGCCAGGTCATAAGTGCCTACATAATACAGGTTGCCCGCAATCCGGAACGGCTGATAAGGTGCGCTCCATTCAGGTTTATTTAATTGAGGCTCGTGTACCTGCTGGGCCTGTGCTGTTATTAAAGCCAGTGAAAACGCAGCGGTAAAAAAAGTATTTCCCAGGAAGATGTTCAGCATTGAATACGGTTATGCAGCAAAGATATTTCGCCAACAGATATGCTGTATGTTCATGCTGAAAAATATTTCCGTTCCCGGAAGCTATGCGGCCTTGGGTTTTACTTTACACCGGGCGGCATTGCGCTGCATCAGCTTCTGAATAAGGATGGTGAGCCTGGATTTATAGTCTTCCTTCAGCCAGTCGGTATAATTTTTTGTTACCCTGCCCAGGCATTTACCATATTGCTTTACACGCCAGGCAATTTCCTCATCCAGCTCTGCGGCCAGCTGCAGGGCATCGGCAATGGTTTCGCTGTTTTCAATACACATCATGGCATGCTGCCGGATGGCGTCCCTAATCACCACTATTGGTTTTTGCCCGGCTGCAACGGCGCGCTGGTGCGCTTCCTGAACATCAAAGGAAAACTGCAGGGTGTTGGGAAATTTTGCCCTGAGATCAGGAGAAACCGTATGCGATTCCTGGGCAGACGGCGCATGCAGGCTTTCATAAAAAGCTTCGGGCCTGTCAAATATCAGCTGCCAGTCCAGCGGCGCCTGCCAATCGCCAAAGCGGTCTGTATTGTTCCCCAGGTCAATGATCGTAAAGGTTTTTTTCCGGGACGTGCTCCTGGAACCTCTTCCGATCATCTGGTGGTAGAGGGTGATGGAGGTGGTGGCCCGGTTTAAAATAACCGTTTGAATAGAGGGCTCGTCAAAGCCGGTAGTAAGAATGGAAACAGATGTTAAGACAGCGCCTTTTGTTCTTCTGAACCATTTCAGAATGGCTGCCCGCTCTCCTGCCGAAGCGCGGTTATCCAGGTGGCGTACCGGGTAGCCGGCGTCTTCAAACATTTTACAAACGTTCCTGGAAGTAAATATACCGTTATTGAAGATCAGCGTTTTTTTGTGCTTTGAATGCGTTTCATAGGCATGCAGCAGCAGCTCAAGCATAGCCGGCGATGAATACAGCTCATCGGAGGTGCTGATGGTAAAGTCGCCGTGTACGCCTGTTTTCAGGGAATTTAGCTCTACATCGTAACGCCAGTTAACGGGTTTTGCCAGGTACCCCTGTTGTATGAGGCTGGCAATGCTTTCTCCCACTACCAGCTCATGATAGCTTTTGTTCATGGGCAGGGTGATATTTGAGCTGAACGGCGTGGCAGTAACGCCAATAACAATTGCGCGGGTGAATTTATTCAGCAGCTTCTGAAACGAGTTGTGATGCGCTTCATCAATAATTACCAGGCCTATGGTGGAAGGGTCCAGGATGCCTTCCCGGATGCGGTTGCGCAGTGTTTCCACCATAGCCACATAGCACTGGTAATCACGCGCGGCGGATAGCCGTTTAACAGCGCTGTTGATCACCTTATTTTTAATGCCCAGCTGCTTTAGCGTGGCAGCGGTTTGGCTGCATAGCTCTGTGCGGTGGGTAAGCACCACCACCTTGCTTTTATGGGTGGTTACAAACCATTTCACAATTGCTGAGAAGATCCGCGTTTTTCCCCCGCCCGTGGGCAGCTGGTAAAGTATACGGCAGCCGGCGGCCGCTGCTGACAGTTTTTCAAAAAGTGTTTTAAGATCGCGTTCCTGGTAGGGATATAAACCCATATGCCCCGCTGCTTCAATATCGTTTCCCATAAATATGCTTACCCTTATTTTGTTGATTGTAAGAGGTTATAAGGTTTGTTATATCAAACCTGGGGCCAGTGGCACTGTTGCGCCAAACAACAGGGCACACTTTCACATCCTATTAAAATATTATATATTTGCCATATATAAATGTCTATATCTATGAAAATGAAATTTGCAATTCCATTGCTATTAATTGGTTCGTTAACCATTTTCTCCTGCAGCAAAGATGACAACAGCCCTGCGGGGGAAACACCGGGCGATTCCCTTTTCGTTAAAATGACGCAGGGGCTTATACCGGGCGATGATACGGTTTTCCTTGTAAGCTACGATAACAGCCATCGTATTAAAAGCATCATAAACAGCTCCTGGGAAGATACGCTGGAAGCTACCTATAATGCTGCCGGCCAGCTTAGCACCATTACAGAAAAAGACGGGTACGGCGACGGCAACGTAACTACTTTGAGCTACAATGCAGATCAGCAGCTGACCGAGTTTAACTTTAAGGGCGGCAATTACCAGACCCGGTACGTGTTTGAATATACCAACGGTGTTCTTTCAAAGAAAAGCTTTTACGACAATGACCCTTTTGACGGAGGGCCGCTGACGCTGTGGAACTATGCTACCTATGAAATAACCAACGGCAATATTACCGGTATGAAGGAGTACTGTAACCAGGATGTACTGCTGAATGAAATTACATTCACTTACAGCACTGAGCCGAATGTTTTTAAACCGCTTTCTTTATTTAACGCCGGCATGAATATCCTGGGGGCAGATGACATTGCGAATTTTGAAACCCTCTTCAACAAAAACCTGCTGAAGAGCAAAGTTGTAACCGGCCAGTATAACTATACCTTCACCTATGACTATACCTACAACGATAAAAAGCAGCTGACAAAGGTTGTAGTAAACTTACCTGAAGGGGCGCATACCCGGCAGTTATCCTACTAATCATAAAAAGGACAGTGCCGAAAGGACTGTCCTTTTTTAATCCTTTTTCAGCAATCCATCCACCAGCTGCTTCCACTGTATTTTTGAAAAAGCGGCAATAGCGCCCGCCCCGGCCATGGCGTGGCGCATTTTATCAACCATATTATCTGTATGCTGGTTAGGCTTAACATTACGGTCGTAAACGCCGGCCGTTACTTTTTTGCCTTCGCGGGTTACAGTAAAGTTGCTGGTGCTTTGCGCTGAATAAAAGTGGCTGATACCGCTGCCGGCGTTTTGCGGGTTAGCAACAGGGCGCGCCCTGATGCCAATGCTTTCAATGGAGGGGTCTGCTACTTCATCCACTGCTTCTATCTGCACCCAGTCGTACCCTTCCCCGCTTTTTGAACCCGGCCCCGGTATATCAATCCTGCAATAATCGCCCTGCTGCACCAGGCGGTTCAATTCCTGCCCTTGCTCATTCACCAGCTGAAAACCGGCCAGCAGCCTTCCTGTGAGGTGCTGCCAGTTGTTTATATCCAATAAACGGCCTTTGGCCAGGGTGTATAATGATTTGGCTGCTGCTATGCTATTGCATTCAACAGCAGATTCGGTATCTATCTTTTCTCCTGTGTGTTGGGCGGGTATGATCCCTGTATGATTCGCTTTTTGCATGCTACGGCTTTTAAGCCGGTAATGCAAACCAAGCGCCATTTTCGATGCGCTCTTTGCCGTTGCAGGCGTTCCTGCCCGGCGCCACATTCATCCAATAAAACAATACTCAACGTGAGGAATGCCTTGCACACCTGTTGTTATTATGCAATAATCACTTTTACGCCGCGGTCCTGCACCATTTTAACAGTATCGGGCGGCACCAGGTTATCGGTAATAATATAATCCACCTGCTCCAGGCTGCAGATGCGGCCAATGCCCCGGCGGTCAAATTTGGAGCTGTCGGCCATTACCACCACGGTTTGCGCCAGCTGTACCATTTTCGTGTCCAGGCTGGCCTCTGCGAGATTGGTGATAGACAGCCCGAATTCAGGGTCAATGCCATCCACGCCTATAAACAATACGCCGCAGGAAATATCATCCAGCAGGCGTTCTGCAAATGAGCCGCCGGCAGATGCGGAGCTGGGGTGTATAAGGCCCCCGATCTGCAGCACATTTACATTCGGGCGGTTACACAGCTCCAGCGCTACTTTCAGGGCAGGCGTTATTACGGTGAGGTGCTTGGAGGGGTGCAGTATATGGGCCAGCTCAAACACCGTGGTGCCGGAGCCCATAATAATGGAGTCGTTCATGCCAATGAGGTTAAAGGCTGCTTTGGCAATTTTTTTCTTCTCCTCTGCTTTAATAAACTCTTTTTCATTGATCGGCTTTTCAATAGTATAGGGGTTTTGTGTAGAGCCGCCGCCCTTGGTGCGGAACAGCAGCTTTTTTTCCTCCAGCAGCTTCAGGTCTTTACGGATAGTAACGCCTGACACCTGCAGGGCGTCGGTCAGCTCCTGTATATCCACTTTGCCGTTTTCCTGTAGTTGCTGCAAAATGAACTGGTGCCTGTCAGTAATATTCATGGTAAATCAGTGTTCTTTATTTATATTAAAAAACCTTTCATCAAATATAGCGCATTCGTGGTAAATCAGCGGGTTATTTCTGCTCAACCCACCTACCTGGCGCACCTGGACAAGTAAATAAACCTTAAAACGGCCGGGAAACAATTCTTTCAGAAGGAATAAAAAAACCTTTAAAAAACTTTATTTTCTAATTAAAAATCTCTTAACTTTAATTTAGTTTACTTAAATTAAGTTTAAATTCTACTTTCGCGGCGACGCTTTAAAGTAGTCCACGTAATAAAAAAACGAGTTCCACGAACTGATACATCCGCCGGCACACCTGGTGTACACGGGCGCGGCAGGACGTGATCAACCTATAAATCAAAAAACTAAAACAACAACAACCACAAATTATCAGCATTATGAACACTCATAGCTGTACTGCCATGCGCCTCCGGCGCATGCTGGGACTACTGTTCCTTATACTTCCGTCCCTGCTGGCCGCACAAACGCGGCAAACAGTGAAAGGGCTTGTCACCAATGATAAAGGCGAACCGCTGCCAGGCGTTAACATCAGGGTAAAAGGCACTTCTGACGGCGGCGCTACCAACGAAACCGGCCGCTACCAGCTCACAATATCCACCCCGCAGGCCACGCTTGTATTTTCTTTTGTAGGCTTTTCCGCGCAGGAAATACCTGTTAACGGCCGCAATACAATTAACGTACAGCTGCAATCCGCTGCTAAAGACCTGGAAGGGCTGGTAGTAGTGGGCTACGGCACACAAAAAAAGGTAAACCTCACCGGCGCCGTAGACCAGGTAGGCAGCGAAGTGTTTGAAAACCGCCCGCTGCCCAATGTTACCCGCGGCCTGCAGGGTGTAATACCCAACCTTAACATTCGTATGACGGATGGTAAGCCCACCCGCAGCGCAGCATATAACGTGCGCGGCGCCACCTCCATTGGCGCAGGCGGCAGCGCCCTTATATTAATAGACGGCGTGCCGGGCGATCCCAACATGGTGAACCCGAACGACATTGCCAGCGTAACCGTGCTGAAAGATGCCGCAGCTGCCGCTATTTACGGCGCCAGGGGTACCTTCGGCGTCATCCTCATCACCACCAAAAGCCCGGCTAAAGACAAAACAGTGGTGAACTACAGCGGCAACGTTTCCCTGAACGACCGCACCATCAAACCCAGGATGGTCACTAACGGTTACCAGTGGGCCAAAACTTTTGACGAAGCATTTGCCTCCTGGAACGACTATGCCGCGCATGCGCAGAAAGTAAACTCCGTGTTTCCCTTTTCCCTGGATTACCTGGACGAGCTGAAACGCCGCAACGAAGATCCGTCGCTGCCGAAAACAGACATTAACCCGGCCACCGGCGAATATGTTTACTACGGCAATACCGACTGGCTGAAAGAGCTGTATGCAGACGCCAACCCATCGACCGAACATAACCTGAGCGTATCAGGCAGCAGCAAAAACGTGGGCTACTACCTCTCCGGCCGGTACATGTACCAGAAGGGTATTTTCCGTTACAATCCCGATCACTTTAAAACCTATAACCTGCGGGCGCGCGGTTCCGTACAGGCGTTCCCGTGGCTGAAGATTGAAAATGACCTGAGCTTTACCCAAACAGACTACTTCTACCCTATCCTGAACCATCCCAACAACACGCCGGTATGGAGAAGGGTATCGGACGAAGCATTTCCCATTGCCATGCTGCGCAACCCCGACGGGTCGCTTACGCAAAACGCCTCCATCGTATTCGGCAGCTTCATTTCCGGCAACAACCAGTCGGAGCTGAACCGCATGCAGGTGCGCAACACCTCCCGCTTTACCGCCACGCTGTTTAAGAATAAGGTGCGGGTGAACGGCGATTTCACCTTCTGGAAGCTGAATGATGTGGAAACGCGTATATACACCCCCGTGCCCTACAGCGTTAAGCCGGGCGCATTGCTGGAACGCGGTGAAAGCAAGATGAATGAGAATGAGGACCGGACCACCTACCTGGCTTCCAACATTTACGCGGAATACGAACAAAACTTCGGTAAACATTACTTCAAGGCTATGGCCGGCTATAACTATGAAAACTCCCTGCTGAAAAGCCGTTTTATCCAACGCGACGGCATCATCAACAAAGAGCTGCCGGATTTCTCCCTCACTAACGGCCTCAATTATATGCTGAGAGGCGGCGGTAATGAGTGGAGAACTATCGGCGGCTTTTTCCGCCTTAACTACAACTATGATGAGCGTTACCTGCTGGAAGTGAACGGGCGTTACGACGGCACCTCCAAGTTCCCCCGGAACCAGCAATGGGGTTTCTTCCCGTCTGCTTCCGCAGGCTGGCGCATTTCCAGGGAAAAGTTCTGGAAAGTGCCTTACAAAGCGGTATCTGACTTTAAGCTGCGGGCCTCTTACGGCTCCCTGGGCAACGGTAACGTAGATCCGTACCAGTTCCTGGAAACCATGACGGTAAACCAGCTGTCGCGCATCATCAACGGCGTGCGGCCCGACTATACGCAGCAGCCCAATGTAATACCTAACGGCCTTACCTGGGAAAAAGCCACCACGTTTAACCTGGGTACCGACCTGGCTTTCCTGAACGACCGGTTAACCGCCAACTTTGACTGGTACATCCGCCGCACCAGCAACATGTTCACCGACGGGCTTCCGCTGCCATCTGTATTCGGCGCTTCAGAGCCTAAAGGCAACTATGCCGACCTGGAAACCAAAGGCTGGGAATTTTCCATCGGCTGGCGTAACAGCCCCAAGGGCGCCCATCCCTTCAGCTACGATGTAAAGCTGGTGCTGTCCGACAACCAGAGCGAGATTACCCGCTTTAACAATCCCCTGGGCCTTATCAACACCTATTATAAAGGCATGAAGGTGGGCGACATCTGGGGCTTTGTAACAGACGGCTATTACAAGGATCAGCAGGAGATAGACAGCCGCGGTATTGACCAGAGCTTTATACGCGTATCTGCCGCCAACAAGCCGCTGCCCGGCGATATAAAGTTCAAAGACCTTAACAACGATAAAAAGATAAATGAAGGCGCCGGCTCGCTCTCCGACCCCGGCGACCGCAGGGTTATCGGCAACACATCGCCGCGCTATATGTACGGCTTTACCAGCAATATGGCGTGGAGAGGCATTTCACTGTCGTTTTTCCTGCAGGGCGTAGGCAAGCGCGATTTCTGGCCGGGCACAGACAACTCCCTGTTCTGGGGCTCCTATAACCGCCCTTACAGCTGGCAGCCCGTGGACGTTATAAACAACATGTGGTCGGAAGATAACCCGGACGCCTATTTCCCGCGCCTGCGCGGCTACACGGCGCTGAACTCCCGCGCGGAGCTTACCGTACCGCAAACAAAGTACCTGCAAAACGTTGCCTATATACGGCTCAAAAACATCAGCATTGGCTATAACCTGCCTGCTGCGCTTATTTCCAAAGCCGGTATTGCCAATGCCCATATTTACCTGACCGGGCAAAATCTCTGGACCTGGACGCCCATGTACAAGCATGTGAAAACAATGGACCCTGAGGTGATTGAAGGCGCCGATCCGGAGCTGGCTTCCGGCGCGGGCAACGGCATGAGCTATCCCATGCTGAAGACTTACACCGTAGGTGTTAATGTTACTTTCAAATAAAACAATGAATAATGCAACGCGTTTACTATATACTACTGTTATTTACAGCAACAACGCTGTTCACTGCCTGTGACCGTAACCTGGACCTGAAGCCGTTTGACAAGCTATCGCCGGAAAACGCATTCAATACAGAAAAAGACCTGCAGCTCTATGCCAACTCATTTTATCTTGAGCTGCCTAACGGCAACGATATTGTAAGAGGAGATGACCTGAGCGATTACCTGGTAGGCAGAACGCCCTCTAACTACATTTATGGCTCCTTTGGCCCAACCCAGGCTACCGGCTGGACCTGGACCGGCCTGCGCAAGGTGAACTATTTCCTGGAACATGCCACCCAGGCGCAGATACCGGCCGAAGCCATGAACCACTACCTGGGGCTGGCCCGCTTTTTCCGCGCATGGATCTATTTTGAAAAGGTGAAGCAGTTTGGCGATGTGCCCTGGTATGGCAAAACCCTCTCTCCTTCCGACCCTGACCTGTACAAAGGGCGCGACCCGCGCACCCTGGTAATGGACAGCGTGCTGGCCGATCTGAACTTTGCCTGCGACAACCTGCGCAGCGCTAAAGACAACAGCGGCTCACAGGTAACCCGCTGGGTAGCCCTTGCCTTTAAATCGCGCGTATGCCTGTTTGAAGGCACCTTCCGCAAATACCATACAGAGCTGGGCCTGGCCGGTACCGCCAACCAGTGGCTGGATGACGCCATTGCCGCCGCAGACGCTGTAATGAAAGGCAACCAGTACAAGCTGCTCACCAGTGGCGCTGCCGACAAAAACTACCGCGACCTGTTCATCAATGAAACGCCCAACACCACCGAAGTGATACTGGCAGCTGTGAACAGCAAAAGCCTGCGCGTTTTCAACGACGCCAACTGGTACTGGACCAGCGCTACCTACGGCGGCCGTTTCAGCTTTATCAAAAAGTTCATTAACACCTACCTGAAAACCGACGGCACACCTTTTACAGCGCAAAGCAACTATAACAGCATTCCGTTCAATGAGGAGGTAAAAGACCGCGACCTGCGCCTGAAACAATCTATACGCATGGGCAACTATACACGCGACGGCGTTATTGCGCCGCCCGACTTTACGTATACCTATACAGGTTATATGCCCATTAAGCTGGCGGTAGATTCCAAAGCCACTGACGGGGTAGCGGAAAACTACAACTCGCTTCCCCTGATACGCTATGCAGAAGTATTGCTGAACTATGCAGAAGCCAAAGCGGAGCGCGGCAGCTTCACCGCTGCCGACTGGGACGCCACCATTGCGCTGCTGCGCAAGCGGGCCGGCATTACCGGCGTAGCGTTTCCCACCACTGCCGATCCTTACCTGCAGCAAAACTACTACCCGGGCATTTCCGATCCCGCGCTGCTGGAAATCCGCCGCGAACGCGGCATAGAGCTGGCGCTGGAAGGGTTCCGCTATGATGATCTTAAACGCTGGAAAGCCGGCAAGCTGCTGGAAAACCAGTACGACGGCATGTATGTGCCTTCACTTAATACGCTTATTGACCTGAATGAAGATGGCAAGATGGATGTTTCCTTTGTAGAAAGCATACCTTCGACCAAAGTGCCGGGCGTGTATTATTTCCTGGTTGACGGCACGCAGTTTAAGCTGAGCGGCGGCAGCAGCGGTAACCTGGTACTGTTCAACAACCTGCCGCGCAAGTATGAGGACTATAAATATTTTTATCCCATTCCCTACAATGAGATTGTGCTGAACAGCAACCTGCAGCAGAACCCGGGATGGACGAATTAGCGAACGCTTTGTATAACCTTTAGATCAACAACTGATACATTCATGTCAACCAACAACCATTCCACGCAAACGTCCCTGCTAAGTAAAGCAGGCATTCCCCCGCAGCTGCTATGGGGCTACGCCGGCATCATGATATTCATGATGGGCGACGGCATTGAACAGGGCTGGCTAAGCCCCTACCTGGTGTCACGCGGTATGACGGTGCAGCAATCCGCCAGTCTTTTTACCGCCTACGGCGTTACCATTGCCATATCCGCCTGGTTCTCGGGCGTGCTGGCAGAAGGGTACGGCATAAAGCGCACCATGCTGGCTGGCCTGCTGCTTTACATAGCGGGCACTATCGGCTTTGTAGGCTACGGCATGCCGGAGCTGCACTACCCGGTAATGTTGCTTACGTATGCGCTGCGGGGTTTCGGGTACCCGCTTTTTGCTTACTCTTTCCTGGTGTGGATTGCATACGGCAGTCCGCAGCAGCAGCTGGGCCGTGCCGTGGGATGGTTCTGGTTTGTATTTACCGGCGGCCTGAATGTGCTGGGCGCCTATTACTCCAGCTGGGCCATACAGCGCTTTGGCCACCTGAACACGCTGTGGACCTCCCTGTTCTGGGCTTCGCTGGGCGCCTTCTTTGCGCTGGTCCTGAACAAGGGGCAAACCAGGAAGCAGGGCGCCGCCAGCTCAAAAACGCAGGAGCTTATTAAAGGGCTTACCATTGTTGGGGAAGAGCCGAAGGTGCTGCTGGGCGGCATTGTACGCGTTATCAATACCACCGCGCAATTTGCGTTCCCGGTATTCCTGCCCATGTACATGGCCCGCCATGGTTTTGACACAACGCAATGGCTGCAGATATGGGGCACCATCTTTACCGCCAACATTGTGTTCAATCTCATTTTCGGGTTCGTAGGCGACCGGTTGGGATGGCGCAATACCATTATGTGGTTTGGCGGTATCGGCTGCGCCCTTTCTACCCTGTTGTTTTATTATGCGCCGCAGCTATCGAACGGCAGCTACTGGATGGTGATGGCCGCCGGTGTACTGTGGGGCGCGTGCCTGGCAGGCTACGTGCCTTTGTCGGCCCTGGTGCCGTCGCTGGTGAAGAAAGACAAAGGCGCTGCCATGGCCATACTGAACCTGGGCGCGGGTTTACCGGTGTTCGTAGGCCCGGCTATTGTGGGCCTGTGCATAGGCAGCATGGGCGACGCCGGCGTAATATGGATATTGGCCGTGCTGTACGCCATCAGCGCATTGCTAACCCGGTTCATTACACTGCCGAACAATGCCAAAACAGTTACCCATACGATCATACAGCCAATTGATATTGAAGAATAGCAAAAACAAACATGCACGAATGAAATTGAGCCTTAAAGCGAGATTTCATGAGGCAATGAAATTAAACGCTTACGAATGAAACTACTGATTACAGCGCCTTATCATGATGATGGGCTGAAAGCACTGGAAAAACAATTTGGAGAGGTCATTTACCGGTCGTGGAAACCTAATGGCCGGGCGTATAACGAAGCAGAGATACTTCACCTGCTTCAGTCCACGGGAGCGGAAGCGCTGATCACGGAGCACGACCATGTTACGGAGCAGGTAATCCGCGCCGTACCTGCCCTGCAGTTCATTGGCGTATGCCGCGGCACGCCTTCCAACGTAGCCGTGTCCGTTGCCACGGAGCTGGGCATTCCTGTTTTCTTTACGCCTGCCCGCAATGCGCAGGCAGTAGCGGAAATGTTCATCTCCAATGTTATTATGCTGCTGCGCAATACCCTGCCCGGCATGGCATGGCTCAAAGGCCGGCAGTGGCAGGAGGGCGCGCACGACTCCTACCTCCACTTCAAAGGCAATGAGCTGGCCGGTAAAACAATCGGGCTGGTAGGCTTTGGCGCCATCGGGCAGCTGATAGCCCGCCTGCTGCAGCCTTATCCCTGCAATATCATATTCTATGATCCTTATGTGGCGGAATACAACAGCAGCTACCGCAAATGCAGCGTGGAGCAGGTATTTACGGAGGCTGACATTGTTTCCATTCACCTGCCGGTAACTGCAGAAACAAAAGGCATGATAGACGGCCGCCTGTTGACGATGATGAAAAAAGACGCCATCTTTGTTAATACCGCCCGCGCTGTAGTGGTGAAGCGGGAAGACCTGCTGGATGTGCTGGAAAAACAAGCTATCCGCGGCGCCGTACTGGATGTATTCAACAATGAGCCGCCGGATGCTATAGACTACCGGCTCATTGATTTGCCCCATGTTATAGCCACACCGCATATCGCAGGCGCTACTTTTGAAGTGGAAGACCACCATGTGGAGATTATGAACAGGGCGCTGCTGCAATGGTATGCCCGCGGCAATAAAGGCATTGCCGAGCTGGCGAATAAAGAAATACTTAAAGTGCATTTGCAATGACAACACAAGGCTCATATATTATTGTAGACATAGGCACGGGTAATGTACGCGTAGCCGCTGCTTCACAGCACGGCCATGTGCTGGCTGTTGCCCGGGAAGATATTTCCTACAGCAAAGACCCGCTTTACCCGGATGCGCTGCAGTTTGATCCTGACCAGCTGTGGCAGCAGGTGCTGCGCCTGGCCGCACAGGTGCTGGCGCAAATACCGGCGCAAACTGTAAAGGCCATCACAGCCACCAGCCAACGCGAGGGCATTGTGCTGCTTTCCGCCGACGGCCGCTCGCTGGCAGGCCTGCCGAACATTGACCACCGGGGAAGAGAGTGGGAACATATTATCCCGGACAAAAGCTGCGTGTACCAGCTTACCGGCCGCTACCCCACATCGCTGTTCTCGGCCCTTAAGCTGGTAGGCATCCGTGAGCGGAAGCCGGCGCTATGGAAAGAATGCGCCACTTTCCTGAGCATCAGCAACTGGATAGAGTATAAGCTAAGCGGCATTGCCCGGTATGAGCACTCACAGGCATCTGAAACCCTGTTGTATGATGTAGCGCAAAAGCAATGGTCGCCCGCATTGTGCCAGGTGTTTGGCCTGGCGCCCGCTATGCTGCCGGAGCTGGTGTCGTCGGCCACCGTGCTGGGAAACATTTTGCCGGATGTTGCGCAGCAGCTGGGCATTTCCACAACTGTGAAAATCGTAACAGGCGGCGGCGATACGCAGCTGGCCATTAAAAGCACGCGCCCCACGGTAGACGATATGGTGATTGTTTCCGGCACCACCACCCCTATTGTAAAGCTCACCGGCGCCTACACGCTTGATGATGAGGAGAGAACCTGGACCAGCCGCGACATCGAGAGCGGCCGCTTTATTTTTGAAGCCAATGCCGGCGTAACAGGGCTTAATTACCAACGGCTGAAAGAGATTTTTTACCCGAATGAAGATTATAGCATAATAGAAAAAGAGCTGGCAGAAAATACCCATCACTTTTGTATGGCCTCACTTGGCTCTCTGCTGGCAGATGAGGAAACGCCCCTGACCCGGGGCGGCTTCCTCTTCCCTACTCCTGTTTCGCATTTGCTTACCCGCGGCTCTTTCGTATGGGCTACCGTGTTAGACATTGCCTGTTCCATTGTAAGGAACTACCAGATACTGGCGGCAGTGGCCGGCCATGAGCCGGATTATATCTGGGGCTGCGGCGGCGGGCTGCAAAGCCGGGTGCTGCGGCAGCTTATTGCCAACCTTACCGGCAAAAAAGTGCAGATGCGGCATGAATACCAGCAGTCATCGGCCATTGGCGGCGCCCTTATTTGCAATGAGGCCCTGCAGGTAAACGCGCAAATGGATGATTCCATTGAAGTGGTGCACCCGCAGCAGGAAGCGGAGTATACCGCCCTGTATGCGGAATGGGAAAAAACCCGCGGCTACTTCAGGAACATGAACGGACACACTCACCCTTAAACCGGTATATGCGAAACAGTGATGCATGCTTTATAGGAATTGACATAGGCACACAGGGCGAACGGGCCATACTGGCAGATGTCCGGGGAAATGTGCTGGGCAGCCGGGAAGAAAGCTTTCCGCTCAGCGCACAATCAAGGGAGGAGCAATCGCCCGTTGCCTGGTGGGAAACCTGCTGCCGCTTGCTGCAGCAGCTGCTGGCGGATGTAACGGGGAAAGCAGACCTGCGGCAGGTAAAGGCCATAGCCGTTACCTCCACCTCCGGCACCATTGTGCCCATAGACAGTAATTACCAGCCTTTACATAATGCGCTCATGTACAGCGACGGGCGGCAGGCGGCAGCAGGAAAAGCCTGCCGGGAAGCAGCGCTGGCCTATAACCCTAACGGTTATACGGCCTTTAACGCATCCAGCGGGCTGGCCAAAATGTTGTGGTTTGTACAGCAATACCCGCACAAGGCGGCACAGCTTTATAAGTTCATTCATGCCGCCGACTTTATCACCGGCCGGCTTTGCGGCCGGTATAACACCACCGACCTTACCAACGCGCTCAAGTCGGGCTATGATGTGGGACAACAGTGCTGGCCTGCCTACATCTGGCAACAGCTGCCGCTGCAACGCAGCTGGCTGCAGGATGTAGTGCCCTCCGGCACACCGCTGGGCAACCTTCACCCGGCGCTTGCAGCGGCCTGGGGCCTGCCCGCACAGGTGCCGGTAGTAGCCGGCATGACGGACGGATGCGCATCGCAGATAGCATCGGGCGCCGTAAAGCCGGGCGACTGGAACACCACCATTGGCACCACCCTGGTGATCAAAGGCGTAACCACCGCACCTGTGCATGACCCGGAGGGAAGGCTGTACAGCCACCGCCACCCCGAAGGTTACTGGATGCCCGGGGGGGCCAGCAATACCGGCGCCGACTGGGTAACCCGTTACTTCCGGGAAAACCTGGTGGCCCTGGAAACGCAGGCAGCAGCCCTTATTCCCACACCATACCTCTCCTGGCCGCTGCTGCAGGAGGGCGAACGCTTTCCGTTCATAGCGCCGCAGGCCAGGGGTTTTGAAGCACCCGGCCTTACGCCCGCCCAGCGCTTTGCCGCCGGCATGGAAGGCGTAGCCTATATTGAACGGTATGCTTACGATGTAATACGCGGGCTTAGCGGCGAGCCAGTAAAGGCCGTTTATACCGCCGGCGGCGGCAGCAACAGCGCTACCTGGCTCACCATCCGCAGCAACGTGCTAAACCTGCCACTGTATAAAATGAAAGAGGTGACAGGCGCAATGGGCGCTGCTATACTGGCGGCCTCCAAAACCTGTTTTTCCAACATCATGGAAGCTGCCGCCGCCATGACGCAGCCTGAAAAGCAGGTACAGCCCGCGCCGGCCCTGGCGGCGGCTTACGAACAAAATTACCAGGCATTTATTCAAACGCTCAAACAAAAAGGTTACCTACCAGATCAGGCATATGCTTAATGTGTTTTTACTACGGCACGGCCAAACGGCCTGGAACGCCGACAACAACCGGTATTGCGGCCGAACGGATATTCCCCTTACGGAAAAGGGCATACAGCAGGCAGGAATAGTACGCGACCAGCTAAAGGGCACTTCCTTTGTGGGCGTATACTCCTCCCCGTTAGAACGGGCATTTGTTACAGCCGGCATTGCCGCCGGAAAGCCTGTTATTAAAGACAACCGCCTCATAGAAGCCGACTTTGGCGCATGGGAGCGGAAAACAAAGGAGGAGTTTATTGCAGCAGCCCCGCAGCTGTGGCATAACTGGATGGACGATCCGGCTGCCCACCGCGCAGGCGGCACCGGCGAAACCGGCCTGGAGATTGTAACGCGGGTAGACGACTTTTTCCGCGAGCTGCTGCAGCGCCATGCCTCCGGCAACGTGCTGGTAGCCGCGCATAACGGCGTAAACCGCCTGTACCTGGCCTACCGCCTGGGCATGCCCCTGAAGAATTACCGCATGCTGGTGCAGGACAATGCCACGGTAACGGTATTCACCTTATCGGACCACAACGATTTTACCTTACAACATTTAAATTCAAAATTCTGATATGTACAAAAAACTAATGGCCTTCGCGGCGGCTGCGGCCCTTACCCTGCCTGCCCTGGCGCAGTCCGGCACACTGCATGTGCTGAAGATCAGGGATGCAAAGGAGCTGCGGGCCTTCTTTCACTACACGGGGCACGATATTCCCTTTATCAGCGGCCATCGCGGCGGCGTAAACGAAGGCTTTCCGGAAAACAGCATTGAAGCTTTTGAAAACACCCTCCGCCACACGCCGGCCACTTTTGAAATAGATCCGCGCCTTACCAAAGACAGCATGATTGTGCTGATGCACGACGCTACCCTGGACCGCACCACTACCGGCACCGGCAAGGTGGGCAACTATACCCTTGCAGAGCTGAAAAAGCTGCACCTGAAAGATGTGAACGGGAAAGTTACTCCCTACCGCATCCCCACCCTGGAAGAAGCCATCCGCTGGAGCAAGGGCAAAACAGTACTGATATTGGATAAAAAGGATGTGCCTTTTGAAATGACAGCCAGGATCATTAAAAACATGCATGCCGAAGGCCATGTAATGGTGACCGTGCATACCGCGCAGGAAGCAAAGTTTTACCATGACCGTAACCCGGAGATCGTGTTTGAAGCTTTTGTAAAAACGCCCGAAGCCATGCATGAATATGAAGCAGCCGGCATACCCTGGACGCACATTATGGCCTATGTAGGGCCCGACAATAAAGCCTCCCTGAAACCGCTGTATGAACAGCTGAACAAACGGGGGGTCATGTGCATGATCTCAACAGCGCCTACGTACGACAAGCTGCCCGCGCCTGCGGAACGCGCCGCTGCCTATAAAGCTATTATCAACGACGGCGCCAGCCTGATTGAAGCCGACCGCTCTATTGAAGCAGCAGCAGCCATACAGCCGCTGGTGCCTGCAAAAAGCGACAAGCAACGTTTTTTTGGCACAGTGAAAGCGGGTAAATAAAACAGATGGCTGGCTCAGACTTTTGAGCCAGCCGCCTGTTGTTAATCCCATTTACCGCTCAACGTTACATTTACCGCTTCGCTTTCTACTTCCATCTCCAGGGGAAAGATAATTTTATAGTTATCCATGTTCACCTTGCACGACCCGATCAGGCCTGTTGAATCGCCCAACAGCTGCACATAAAAAGATTGTTTATAAAGCTCCCATTTAAAATTGGGGGAAACCGACAGCGTTACCGGAAGCGGCAGGTTCGCAGGATAGCCCTTTGTAGTACCTAATACATGCGCCGTATCAGCCGCATCAACAATGCGGATGCTGAGCAGTTCCCCGGGGTATTTTCCTTCCCGGTGGGCATTAAGCGTAACTGTTTTCAGCCTAAACGCCTGATCATCCTTGTTACAGCCGGTAAATAACGCCACCAGGCCGGCTGTGAATAATATATGTTTCACCTTCATGATAATGCGGGATTGTTGAAATTATAAGGCCGCCTGTTATGCCGGCGTAAGCCTGCGCGACCGCAGGTAAACCACTGTTTTGTTGAGTGACGGGAAAATGGCAATAACCAGGATGGTCCCGATCAGCATTACCGCCATCATTTCATAATAGTCCATTGCAAACCGGATCTGCCCCTGCTTGTTAATAGATGCTACCACCAGCTTATGCGCTGCCTTTACCGCCTGTTTATGCGCCATTCCTTTAGCCATCATGTTACCGGTATGGAGCGATAAGCCATGCAATGCAGGCTGGTCTATCTTCGTAATATGATCCTGGAAGGCGTTATAATGCCTGCTTTTGCAATAAAGATCACAGAAATTGATCAATGCGATGCTTACGCAAAAGCCTATATAGCCAACAGCAAGACAAATGGAAGACGCGGCAGCGCCAACAGTGGCGGGCACGGAAGAAACCGCGTAAACAATGGTAGGCACCATGATCATGCCTACGCCCAGGCCCTGGATAAAGAGCGGGATGTAGAAATTATTCTCGTTAGCCTCTGTGCTGAGAATAAAGAACATGCTCACATGAAAAACCAGCAACAATAAAAAGCCGGGAAACCATATAAAACGGATATTCTTTTTCTGAAGAATCATGGCACAGGAAACAATAACACCAATAATAAGCCCGGTAAGGTTCATGGTATTAATGTAGCTGATATGCATGGGGTCCAGCCCCAGCACGGTTCCGAAAAAGCCATTGGTAATATTGATGGCAAAGCGGCAGATGTAGAGCACGAATATCAGGAAAATGCCCATCTTAAAATTCCGGAAACGGAATATTTCCAGGTGCAGGTACGGGTGTTTCAGGCTCCTTTGCCGCACCAGGTACAGTATGGTAGCTGCAGCCATTGCCAGCACGGAGTAGCCTATACGCGGGTCTTCCAGCCAGTAATATTCCTGCCCGAAAACCACTACATAACCCAGCAGGCTCAGGATAATTCCCCAGTAGGCAAAGCTTTGCCAATCGAGCCGGTAAAGCGGGAAACGTACATTCAGCCGTACGTTATTCATACAAATCATGATGGCGCACAAACAGGGCAGGTAGGAAAACAACGCGCCCTTGTACACGATGTTGAAATTGTACGCATCTATGAGATCGGCTGTTACCAGGTTATTGAACGGAACAATACAGATGAGCATCCCGAAGAATACGGAAAAGCTCACTTCCCGCGCCCTTTCGGTCCGCAGCCGGGTAAACATCAGGGCTAAGGAAAGATTTACGGTGCTGGAAAAAAGCATACCCTGGAAAAACCTTATGGGGAACAGCACGTAAAGCTCATTTGTATGATAACATATGAGCGTGGTGAGTATTTCCAGTATGGTAAAAATTATAAAGTATTCCTTTGCGGCCAGGAATGTAAAAAACCGCCGTTCCAGGCTGTAAAAAGCTACGTAGCCGGCATAGAAAAGCGCAACGGCAAATTGTATATCTGCAGGCTCGCTTCCGTAAAAACCCGCAGCAGCGTTGATATTGGCAAAGGGCAGAAAAAAAAGCACCAGCGTAGGCAGTATAAGCGAAAACAGGATGATCTTTATTGCCCAATCCGGCACCCATTTCTTAAAGATCGGTATTCCACTAGCCATTATGCTTTTGGTTTTTAGGCGTATATACGTTAACGTTCATACCAACCTTCAGCATATCTATTTCTTTACGGTTGCCGTCAACCCGTATGCGTACGGGTACGCGCTGCACAATTTTTACGTAGTTGCCCGTGGAGTTGTCAGGCGGCAGCAAAGAAAAGCTGGAGCCCGTGGCCGGGGAAAGCGAAATAATCGTGCCTTTAAATTCCCTGTCGGGGAAAGCATCGGCCAGTATCTTTACCGTATCGCCAATGTGCATATTGGCTATCTGCGTTTCCTTGTAGTTGGCAACCACCCATTTGTCGGTTTCATTGTTCACGATATAGGCCAGCACTTCCCCTGCGTCTATCATCTGCCCCACTTCTACCGTTCTTCTTCCCATTCTCCCGTCGTAGGAAGCGGTGATTACCGTATAGCTTACATCCAGCTTGTTCCGGTCCAGCAGCGCCTTCAGGCGGGCAATATCGGCCAGTACAACCGCCCTCTCGGCCTTTACATCTTCGATCTTTGCTATTGCCGCGTTAAAATTTTCACGCGCCGCCTGGTAGTCGCTGTTGTTAACATCCAGCGCTGCCTGCATATCCTCCAGCTTTTGCTTTGTGGCTGACTCCTCTTTATACAGCGCATTATAACGCTCATAATCCAGCTTTTGCTTCCATACCCTTGCTTCCGCAGCCTTTATCTGCGCGCTGGCGGCATCTGCATTCCGTTCCAGGGTATGGATATTGCTTTCCAGCACCTGCAGCTGGGCGGTTGCTTTTTTTATAGCGGCTTCGGTTTGTGCTACCTGCAGGGTATATTCCCGGTCATCAATAAGCAGTAAGGTATCGCCCTTTTTAACATGCTGGTTCTCGTCGAATTTTACTGCAACAATAAAGCCGCCGGCCCTTGATATTACAGGGTTCACATATTCTTCCACCTGGGCGTCGTTGGTTTGTTCGTATTTATAATACCCCCAAAGTGTAAAGCCTCCCCAAACGGCCAGCCCCAGCATCGTGAAACCGGCAATCCATCCTGTAATTTTAGTAATAATGCGGTCAGTGACAGTGTACTTCTTTTTCATCTTAAAGAACTCCGGTTATATTTTGTAACAGGTAAAACTTATCCTGGGCTATGATACGGGCGGCTGCCAGCTCAAAGCGTGTTTGCAGCAGCTGCACATCCGCATCCAGCAGGTCGGTGATCAGGGAAGCCTGGTTGAAGTAGGTGTTTTTAATAATGCGGGCATTTTCTTCGGCCTGGGCAACATTATCTTCGGCCACGCCTATCTGCACCAGTGATTCCTTATAACGCAGGTATGCTTCTTTTACCTGCTGCCGTACCTTATCTTCTGTATCGCGGTGCGCTTCCTCTTCTTTTTCCAGCTCTATCCTGGCCGCGCTTACCTTGTGTGTATTATGGTATAGCTCGGAAACAGGAAGCGTAACCTTAATGCCGGTAACGCCCAGTGAATACCAGGCTGGGTTATAGGGAAACAAAAATATCTGCGGGTTGGAATACCAGTAATCGCCGTACAGGCCTACTTTGGGCATAATGCTGGCTTTCACCTGTTGCAGGTTTGTTTTACTCAGTTCTGTTTGCCGTTCGGAAATATGATAGGAAAAGGAATGTTCCAGCGCTACCGCCAGGTAATTATTATAGTCTTCATGCGGCTGGGCGGCAGGTTCAAAAGCCGTGGGCAGTATCACCTGGTCGTCCGGCTCTCCCATGATGATGTTGAGCTTCTGGCTGGCAATCAGTATATCGTTGTCAATGGTAACCAGCGCCATCTTACGCCTTGAAAGCTCCAGCTCTACCCGCAGCACATCGCTTCTGAGCACCGTGCCGTTCTTATGGAAGGAGCGGATCTCCTTCAGCTGTTTTTCCTGGTCGGCAATATCTTTAATAATGAGATCGCGGAAAACCAGCGACTTTTGCAGGTCGAGATAAAGCGCTGCTGTTTTATATCTTATACCGGAGGTAGCCTCCTCCTTTTTTATCTCCGCAATCTGCTGCAGCAGCCTGTTTTCGCGGATCTTCAGGTTCTGTTTGCTGCCATTGTAAAGGTTCAGGTAAAAGTCGGCCCCTACCTTATATAAATTGTGAATGATCTCATGTTGCTGTGTAGCGCCGGAAAATATACCGTTTTCATAGATGGACATGTTGGTGGCTTTCTCGGCGCTGCCTGTCATTCCTACCTCCGGCAGCCGTTCCAGCTGTGCATCCCTTACTTCCTCCCCTGCTATTTCCGCGGCCTTTCCTGTAATCTGAATAAGGCGGCTGTGCGCTTCCGCCTTCTGCCATGCCTCCTGTAGTGTTATCCTGAATGTGTCTTTTGTTTGTGCTGTGGCGGCCTTGCTTATCAGCAGCGAGCCCGCCAGGATAAAAGTCGTATGGTAGTACATATTGCGGCCGCAAAGTTATGCAGCCGCTAAAATTGGCATTTCTCCTAAATTGCCATTCTTTTCTTTATTCCGGCCAATGTTATAATTTTGCATTTTTTTAGGAACACGCAACTGAACATGGGCCTTATTGCCTCCTTACCTGAGATAGATAAACAAGACGACGCCGTTTTTGTAATGCATGAAAAGTCGGAAAAGCTGATACCGTTGCACAAGCACGCAAAGGGCCAGCTGAGCTATGTGGAAGGCGGACTGGCCTATATTACAACCCTGAACAAAACATATGTAGTACCGGCCAGGCATTACTTCTGGATTCCGCAGGGCATGATGCATGAGCTGGAGGTGGGATCGTACGGCACCCTCCGTTCCCTGTATTTTTATGCTACCGATGATCATTGTAACGACTTTTACGGCAAATTCGGCATTTATCCCGCCAGTGAGCTGCTTATACAAATGATCAACTATACCGAATGCTGGGACAGTATGCATGTGTGCCGGGATGATAATAACTTTGAGTTCCTGGTGGCATTAAAAAAGCTGCTGCCAACGCTTAATAAGGTATCGCTGCCTATTATGCTTCCCAAAACCAACCACCCGCTGATGCTGCAGATCACGAAATACCTGGAGGAAAATGTAGGCAACCGGCTGGTGATCTCAGAAGTTGCCAAACGCTTTGCGCTTAGCGAAAGATCGTTTTCCCGCCTGTTTCAGTCAACGCTTCATATCAGCTTCCTGCAATATGTAAAAACATTGCGCATGATCACCGCCATGGAGCTGATATTGAAAACCCATATGCCGATCTCGGATGTTGCATACGCGGTAGGCTATTCCGCAGTAGGGCCTTTTAGCGATGCTTTTTATGATTTTACATTATCCCGCCCTTCTGATTTCAGGAAGAATTGACGGGGTGCGATAGTAAAGCAAAGCCGCGTAAATCTCACGATCCACGCGGCTTTTTGTTTCCTGCAAGCTAATAATCACGAATCCTTTTTCACCATGTCAATCATCATAGACAGCTCATCCACGGCTGCTTCTTTGCTGCCGTCAAAGCCGGTAAGCTTAAACCGGATGTTGCCCTGCGGGTCAATAATAAATTTTGCCGGTATGCCATTTACCTTATAGCTGCTTACTACTTTATTGGCTTTGGTTTCCGGGTCTTTCAGGTCCATCAGCACCTGGAAATCATAACCGTTGCTTTCCACGTAGGCTTTTGCTTCTTTGGGAGCAGCGGCCGACCTTTCCCAGGTATGAATAAACAGGAACTTAACGCCGGGATCATTTTTGTACTTGTTCTCCGCCATCTGCATAGCCGGAAATGATGCCTTACAAGGGCCGCACCAGGTGGCCCAGAAATCAAGCACTACTACTTTGCCTTTCAGGTCTGCCAGCGACACCTGTTTGCCGTCCAGGTCTTTCAGAACAAATCCCGGGGCCGGTTCTTTAATGATGTCTTTAGCCAGCTTCTTTTGCAGTGCATCCAAGTAGCTTTTTCTTACAGCTGCTGTATAGTCGCTGAAACCCGCTTCGCTCCCTTTCACTTTAATGTAAAGTGTTTTAAACGTATCAATCATCCCGGGAGAAGCCTTGCCTGCTTTAACAACTTCGTCCAGCTTATCATAGGCGTCCTGTTCACGGCCAAGCCCTGCGAGTATTTGCGCGTACCTGAAATTCAGCTGGGGGTTTAATGCGGCGGCATTTTTATAGGCAGCCTCAAAGAACTTTAATGCTTCCGCATATTTCTTACGTTCAAATAAAATGTTTGCGTAAGTGCTGGTTAAACCCGAGTAGCCGGAGGCTGCAAACTTCGCCGCATTACTGTCGCCTTTTTTACCATTTGTGTACGACTCCGCGTTTTCCATTGCTTTCCGGGCAAACAGCTCTGCATGTTCCAGGTCGCCGTTCTTATAAAAAGCATTGGATAGCCCTGAGTATGCATTGCCTTTCCAGAAATCCACCTGCAGCATATCAATATAGGCCAGGGCCTTTGCTACGTTTTTTTCTCCGGCATAGGCGCCAGCAATGGCGGAGCGGGCATAATCATAAAGAAGATTATCGTCTATCTCGCCGGCCTGAAATTTTTCAGGCGGAAATTTCTTCACCCAGGCCAGGTATGCTTTTTCTTTACCGGCAGCGGTTTTTTCCTTGAATACGGCCTGCTCCTCAAGGCCCCGTGCCGCTATACCAAGGGGAAATTTTTTCAGCTGCAGCCCGCTGATGGAATCTGCTGTTTTATCCTTACCCAAACGGTAGTAATAACGCGATGCCAGGATCACTTCACGCTCCTGGCTGCTGCCGGCAAGCGTTGCCAGCCTGCTGTTCACCAAAAGGCTGTCGGCTGCATTTTTTGACGCCAGCAGCTTATCCAGCGCTGTTTTTATACTGTCTGTTACCGTTTTTGATTGCGCGCGGGCATTTATATACAAGGCAATGCATACTGATAACATTGCGGCTGCTCTTATGAAAGTTTTCATGGTCATTTCTTTAATTTTTTGTGTTGAACATTAGTAACCGGGGTTTTGTGTAAGGTTGGTATTTTGCAGCCGCTGGTTGTAAGGCACCGGCATTAGTACTGCGGTTGATTTCCAGGTAGGTTTTAACGCGCCCAGCACCGCATCTGCCAGTCCGGTGCGTTTGAGGTCAAACCAGCGGTGGCTGAACTCACCAAACAGCTCGGCCCTGCGCTCCTGCGCCACTGCCAGCAGCAGGCTTTCCCTGGTAGCGGCAGTAGTGTTACCCAAACCTGCCCGCCGGCGCACTTCATCCAGGTCGGATTGTGCGCCGCCAATGTTTGCCTGCTGCGCCCTGGCCTCCGCACGGATGAGGTATTGCTCCGCGAGCCTTAGCAGCACCGTATACTCGTTGCCGGTAGTGGCTGTTGACAGTTTGTATTTATTGATCCTGTAGTATTTAACATTGTTGTAAGTGGTGGAGTCTACCCAGGCGCTCCTGCGGTTGTCACCTGCTTCAAACGCGCCTGCCATGCCTGCAGACAAAGTATACACCGGGGGCGCCACATTATCGTTGGAAGATGCGGTGCGATAGGCGCCAAAAACAGGCGAATAACCGTTAATGCTGGCAACCTGCAGAATGGTTTCGCTGCTCGTATTCTGAAAAGTGCTGCTCAGCTCAGGAAGGGCATATACCCCTGCATTAATTACTTTAGCGGCTTCCGCTTCGGCACCCGGGTAATTTTTCACATACAGGTAAACCCTTGCCAGCAAGGCAGTGGCCGCCCATTTATTTACCCTTGCCTTTAACGAAGCGGTGCCTGCGTAACTTTCGGGCAGCAGGCTTTGCGCGTCTTTCAGGTCGGCTATTACCTGGTTATACACGGTATCTGCCGCAGCACGGCTTAAATATGCATTGTTAAGCTCAACAGGGTCTAATGAAAGCGGCACACCGCCCATGTAATTCACCAGGTTAAAGTAAATGAAAGCCCTGAAAAACTTGGCCTCTCCCAACAGCTGGCTCCTTGTGGCGGCAGACAATGCAGCGGAGCTGGTAATGCCGTTGATGGCCAGGTTAGCTTCCCGGATCACCTGGTAAGGATAGGTCCATAAATAACTTTCGTTATAAGAATTGGTGGCGCTTACCGCTGACTGTGCAAACTCCTGCAGCCCGGCTACGGAGCCGGTGTATTGCAGCTCATCGCTTGCCAGCCCGCCCAGGTAGGTAAAGTACTGCAGGCAGTACGTGGTGGGATAGTACGAGTACATTGACAGCACTGCGCTGGTGGCAGAAGCATCGGACGTATAGGCATCACCGGTGGTAACCAGGTTAGAGGCCGGATCAATCTCAAGATACTTTTTACAGGAGGCTGCCGGCAAAACCAGCAACGCCCAAAGTAATATTTTTAATGTATGGTGAATATGCATAAAAGACAGCGTGTTTAAGATTAAAGTGAACAATTCAAACCGAATACAATGGTGCGCAGCTGCGGCATGGCCAGGAAACGCCCGGTACCCAGGCCGCTGCCCGTGCCGGGAACAGATGTTTCCGGATCGTACGTGTACTTTTGCTTTGCCCAGGTGTACAGGTTCTGGCCCTGCACATATACCCTTACTGCCGACAGCCTGATAGGCCGGCACCACTGCTTAGGCAATGAATAGTTAAGGCTTACTGTTTTCAGCTTAATGTAGGAGATATTGCCCCAGTTATAGTCCGAGCTGGCCAGCGTGGAATACATGGCGTTGCCGGTTACCGAAGCAGCGGGGTAATAGCCGCTGCTGCCAGGCGCGGTCCAGCGGTCGGCAACCGCCTCACTGTGGTTGGCGTAAGTGTAGCCGTACGGGTCATAGTTAAACGCTAACGTGGCGTTCTTATAGTCATAACGGTGGTTGAACTGGAAAGCAACATCCAGCTGAAAGCCTTTGTAGGTAAAGCTGTTGTTGATGCCTCCATAGTAAGGATGGCCGTAGTTAGCCACATACCGGTCGTCGCTGTAAAGAATGTTACCATCCTTGTTCTGATCTGCAAAAGTGGGCAGCCCTGTTTGGGCGTCGGGTCCTGTATAGTGATACAGCTTAACAATATCCGTAGGCTGGCCAAGGATATAGCTGTTGCTGTAGCTGGAAGTAGCCAGGTCTTTAAAAGACAGCAGCTTGTTCCGGTTCATCGTGAGGTTCAGGTTGGTTGTCCAGCGAAAGTGTTTCCCGTTAATGTTGGTGGTATTCAGCTCAAACTCCCATCCCCTGTTCTGCACAACCGCGTCAAAGTTCCCGAGATAGCTGGTGGTGCCGCTTTGCGATGGTACCGTAACATAGTTCAACGGGTCGGAGGTGCGGTTGCGGTAGTAATCCGTTTTCAGTAAGATGCGGTCCTCCAGGAAACCCAGCTCCAGGGCTACATCCAGCTTGGAGGTGCTTTCCCAATGCAGGGTGGGGTTAGCAATATTGGATGGATATAATACGGTAGTACCGCTATAGCTGGAGCTGGAGCCTGCAACGCCGTACAGGGAAAAATACTGGTAGTCAGGTATCTGGTCGTTGCCGGTAACGCCATAGCTTGCACGCAGCTTGCCAAAGCTCAGGAAAGGCGCCTGCTGCATAAACTCCTCCCCGGTGAAGATCCAGGAAGCACCTATTGCCCAGAAATTCCCGAACTTATTGTTTGCGCCAAAGCGTGAGGAGCCATCCCTGCGGAAAGTACCATCTACAATATACTTACCGTCCCAATTATAATTTGCCCGGCCAAACAGGGCGTTATACCGGTAGGTGGAGTTATTATTGTAAGAGGTAGTAACAGTAGATGCTGCCAGCAGCGAATAAATCAGCGCTTCGTTGGTATAGCCGGTACCGGTTAAGGAAATGCCGTTTGCTTTTGTTTGCTGGAAAGTAGCGCCGGCCAGCACCCGCAGGCTGCCTTTGCTGATGTTCTTCACATACTCGGCCTGCGGTTCTATGATATAGTTGTTATTGTCATTGTCCGCATATCTTAGCGAGCTGTTAACCGAGCCGGCCGGGTTTTGTGCGCTGGCGGGGTTTACCTGCTGTTGTTTCAGCCTGGTGAGCGTATAGCCCAGGTTTGCCTTCAGCGTAAGCTCGGGCAATACCTTGTACGCTATGTTCAGGTTGGAGATCAGGTTAGTGGTTTGTGATTTGGTTGTTTTTTTCAGGTAAGACAAAGGATTGGTAGCTGCCCAGTTCCAGCTGCCATCGCTGTTAAAGATTGGATAGTTAGGCGCAAGATTGTAAATGGTGCTTAGATCTGTATTGGGCATTGTTGTGCCCATATAGGAATAATTAGCAGTAACATCTATGCTCAGCTTATTATTGGCGCTCCGGTGGCCCGCATTCAGCCTGCCGGAAAAGGTATTTGCTCCAAAATCGCCCTGGTACACGGTTCCCTGCTTCCGGTAAGTAGTGGTTAGCAGGAATGTGTTTTGCGCGTTACCGCCGGAAACAGATGCATTTACGTTAGTGGTGTGTGCGGTTCCGCCTATGGCCCACCGCTGCCAGTCGGTATAGGCCTGCTGGTCCCATACGGTAAGGTCAGGAGCGTTGGCGCTGGTGGGTGTAACACCTGCATGGTTAAATGCGTCTTTACGCATTTGCAGGTATGCTGCGGTATTCATCATGGGCATGTAGTGGCCTACTCTTGCTGTACCGGTATAGGCGTTCACGTTAATGGCTGTCCTGGACAGCCGGCCTTTTTTAGTGGTGATGAGCACCACGCCGTTTGAGCCCCTGGAGCCGTAGATGGCGGTTGCATCGGCATCTTTCAGCACATCAATACGTTCAATATCTTCCGGCGCTATGATGCTGAAAGGGCTTAAGCTGCCGTTGGCTGCACTCAGGCCGTATGCGTTCAGGTTATCTGTAGCTGGCACACCGCCGTTAAAAAGTGTGAACGGAACGCCGTCTACTATATACAGCGGTATAAACCCCGCGCTGGAAACCCCGTTGCCGGCTCCGCGGATGTTTACCCGCACAGCGCCGCCGGGCAGGCCGTTGTCCTGTGTGATTTGCATACCTGCTATACGCCCCTGCAAGGCGGTTAATGGATTATCAATGGTTTGCTTACTAATTTCCCTGGCAGTAATGGAGCTTACCGCGCCTGTATTTTCCCGCTGCGTGGTGGTGCCGTAGCCGATCACCTGCACTTCATTTAAGGGAGATAAACTGGCTGTTAGCTGAATAACCAGCGAAGCAGGCACGGTGCTTAACACCTTGCTTCCTGTATTTGCACGCATTGCATGAAATGCGCCGCCGGCATAGCGGATGGTGAGCGGCGCAAAGCCTATGGAGCTGATCACCAGCACATCCCCTTCATTCACCGCTATGGCAAAACTGCCGTCTGCAGCAGAGGTGCCGCCTTTATTGGTGCCTTTCACAACAATGCTTACACCAGGCAGCGGCCGCCCTTCTGCATCTACAATACGGCCGGTAACAGGCGGCAATGCGGGTTTGTTAACTGCGTTTGCCAATGGCGTTTTAACCGGCAGACCGGCAGGCGGCGCAAACGGCTTTTCAGAAAGAATAATGGTTTTGCCCTGGATGATAAAATCAACCGGCTGGTCTTTCAGCACAACATGCAACAGGTCAATAAGCGGCATATTGCGCGCAGTAAGCGATACAGGCTTTGTGTTGGAAAGCATTTCCCGGTTGTAGAACACTACATAACCGGTTTGCTTTTCAATAGCGGTGAAAACCTGCTTCAGTGAAATATCTTTCCCTGAGAGCGTAACATTTTGCGCCATGCCGGCGCCATACACATGAAGAAAACCTGCAGTCAATAAAATGACGGTTAGTTTCATAAGCAACAAGATTCTGGTAAATCCCCGTCGTCCCCCCTGACAGACGGGCAGCCAATAGCCTTTTTTTTGCATAACTTGCAATAGATTTGGTTGTTAATAAATGTGGTTTGCAAGACCGTTTAGAACTAACCGGATCATTATACCGTCACGGGTGCGAGCCGTGACGGTTTTTTTATTGGTTGGTTTTATGGAAGCACTATTAACCTGCGTCCTTCCACTCTAAAATGCACTTTTGATTTTTCCAGCGCAATCAATACGCCGTTCAACGGAATATCCCGTGTCATTTTGCCGCCGAACGCAATGTCAGGGATGCCTTTTTCATAGATAACCTCTATATCATACCAACGTTCCAGCTGTTTCATTACTTCTTCGAGCGTAGCCCCCTCAAAATTGAAAAGGCCGTTTTTCCAGGCTAAAGCCTTATCTACATCAGCGTTGCTGACAATTATAATACCCGCGTGCCGGCCGGTTATCTGCGCCTGCTGGCCCGGCATTAACACCGCCTGCTGCGCGCCGCCGGCCGCCACCTTCACTTTTCCCTGCAGCAGCGTTGTATTGATCCTGCTTTCATCTTCATAGGCATTCACGTTAAACTGCGTGCCCAGCACCTCTATTGCCGCCCTGTTGCCCACGCTTACCCTGAAGGGCATGCGGGTATTTTTTGCTACTTCAAAGTATGCTTCCCCGGTAAGCTCCACTTTTCTTTCCGTACCGGTAAAAGCAGTGGGATAACGCAGGGAAGATGCGGCGTTCAGCCATACCCTGGTGCCATCCGGCAAAGTAACCCTGAACTGGCCGCCACGGGGCGTTGACAAAACATTATATGCCGCGGGAAAGTTACCGCCCTGCGTAGCATACGTGAGCTGGCCGCCCTGCTGCTGAATGGCGGCGCCTGCCTGCCTGATCACCTGGTTGCCGGCGCTGTCGAGCGTAATAGCAGCGCCATTTGCCAGGGTAAGCACCGCGCGGTCCCTGCCGGGCAATATCTCATGCTGAACAGCGGCTACTTTAGCCGCCTTTTTTCCGGGTTGTACCCACAGGTAAGCGCCTGCTGCCAGCAGCAACACGGCTGCCGCCGCCCATCCCCATTTATACAGGGGGCGGATGCGGGCAGGCTGCCTGGCTTCGGGCTCCATGTCAGTGGCCTGGCCTACCTGCTGCAGTATACGGTTCCGCAGGGCCGTTTTATTATCCGGGTGAAACTCCGCTAACCGGCTGGCAAGCGTTTCGCCATGCTCCAGCTCTTCCAGCAAAAGCCGGTTCTCTGCTGAAGCCTGCAGCCACTGTTCCAGCTGCTTTTGTTCCTGCCCGGTAAGCGTTCCCTGCAAATGCTTATACAGCAGCTGCGCGGTAAGATGTTGATCAGCCATAATGCCCTGTTTCAATAACTATACAACCGGACCATTAAAACTGACCAGGAAAATCACAGGATTTTTGAAAAAAATGCAGAATGGTAAAATACAGGTACTGCGCGTGAAAAAAATATCAGTCCAGTAAAAGCAGCCAGGCAAGCAAGAGGGGTGACTGCGCCAGTGCTGCCTTTAATATACGGATGGCATTTGCTTTCTGGTTGCTGACCGTGCGCACTTTGAGGTGCAGGCGTTGCGCTATTTCGGCGGGCTTCAGCCCGTCGCGGTAAGAAAGCAGGAAAATTTCCTTCATTTTAGACGGCAGCTTTTCTACTTCGGCATATACCAGTTTAAAAAACACTTCCTGGGTTTCCGCCCAGTCAAAATCAGGTGTTTCCTGCATGGAAAGCCGGTGCAGCAAAACGGCCTGTTTATCGGTTCTTACCTGCAGGTGCTTCAGGTAATTGATACAGGCGTTGCGGCAGGTAACTTTCAGAAAGCCAATAATATGCTCCATATTCCCGAACTGTTCCCGGTGCTGGAACAGCTTCACAAAAGTATCGGCGGTAATGTCTTCCGCATCCTGTTTCCCGGGCAGCCAGCGGCGGGCGTACTGGTAAATGAGAAAATAAAACTGGTCGTAGATCTGCGTAAAAGCCTCCTCATCACCGGTTGTAAAGCGACGGATCAGCTCATGTTCCTGATATGAAAAAGCGTTAGACTCCAATATCCTGCATCAAATAACCCACGTAAACATAAATTAATTTCAGGATATTTTAATAGTCCCTGGCAGCGCCGCCACCTCCGGCCTAATTCACCTCCATATTTTCAATGGTGCCCTTTCTCACTACTGCCTGGTTTCTCAAAACATTTACCAGCTGCTGATCCAGGCCGGAAGAGGTAATCAACTGCAATGTGCTTTGCTGGTCGGCAATTTCATTCTTTACCGCTACCATGTTATCTACCCTGGTAAGCACTTCTTCTGTCAGCAGCTTTTCATCTTTCAGCTTGCTGAACAGCACCTGTGTAATGGTGTCATAAACGTACAGTCCTGCTATATGCGCTTTGTTCTGAGCGCCGGAAAAGGTATCTAAAGATACATCCAGGCATATGCAAACATTCATGGCCAGCGCACTTTCCAGGCCGGGGTATTCATCGCCGTCGGGCACCAGCTGCTCCACCTGCTCCCTGAGCAGGCGGGCTCTCTGAACATTTTCAGGCGTGTATGATAGTAAGCTGCTCCAAACAAAATCAGCCATTTTTCTTACCTGTTGGTAATCTCCAAAACCAAATTTATCCACTACCGGCCGGTACAGGTCAATGATCTTTTCTGTACAGTAAATGCAGAAAAGGGTTTGCTGTTGCGCCGTTAAGCCGGATGTTGCATTAATAAGGCTGCTTTTAAGCTCATTGTAAACCATACCGAAATTTAGTTAATCGCATTCAATTTTAACACCTTTGTCAATCAGCTGCTGCAGGCAGTTGTGCTCATCGGGGCCGCAGGGCGCGCGCTTCCAGGTACCCACTGCCTTCAGGTCATCTACCTCCTTCAGCAATACTTCCTCTGCATGCAGGTTTTTACCATCTACCATTACCGTAGAGCTGTTTAGCGGCGTAATGCCCAGCTCAAGGGCTTTGGCGCGCTGGCCCGCGTCCAGGCCATTGCTGGAGGCGGCGAAAAGCTTGCCTGAACTGTCTTCTCCTACTGCTACCGTACGCAGCTTTTGTGCAAAGAAGTGATCGCCGGAGTCGGCTATCTCTTTTGCCAGGCTGCCCAACCTGCCTAATAGGCCCAGCAGGTCAACCCAGCTTAGCGGATCGTGTACATAGCCATAAACATTCAGCGTATTGCTGTACAGCTTTATGGGGTCCTGGGATATATAATTGCCGGTGCCGGGATCATAGTACCGGAACCGGTTATAGTGCAACCCGGTTTCCTCATCCTCATACTGGCCGGGAAACCTGAGGGGAATAAATTCCGGCGTACCTGTTTTCGTTTGTACCTTCCCGTAAATGGTAAGCCGGCATTCCCATACCTGCTCCCCGGCTTCGTTGAAGGCGGCAGCCGGACTGCCCAGGTGATCTCTTACAACAGCATACGCCCGGCCATGCTGTATTTTTGCAACCGGCGCCTGGTTCCTTTCTTCAAACACCCAGGTAATAAGTGTTTGCTGCGGCACAGGCTCGGGATGGCTTTGCTGCAGGTCGCCAAATTCGTTAATGGTAATGCTGGGCCGTTCACCGGATTTATATTGCCACTCATGCAGCAGCACATTACCGTCCCATACAAAGCGGGTAACCCGGCCGTTGTATTCCTTTTCTATACGGCGGCCAAAGGGATCGTAGCGGAAGGTCACCTGCTTGCCATCCGGACGGGTAACCTGCTTTAACATGCCATTGCAGTACCATTCATATTCCCATGCCCCGGTTACACCGGAACTGCTCCGCACTGTTTTTCTTACCAGGTTGCCATCTTCATCGTAATGATAGCGGCTGCCTTCCTTTTCCAGCAGGCGGCCGCCGGGCCCATAGGCACGGTCTTTACGATCCGGGCTGTTATAAATGTTCCCGGCTTTATCCGGCGTGCGGTAGTCCTGCGCGCCGTTTTCATATTGCGCCCATACCAGGTGGCCCCTGTCATCATGCCGGTATTGTGTACTGCCCTGGGAAAGCCCGTTAATAAGCTGTTTCAGGTGCTCGTCGGGCCCCCAGCGGTAGTACTGCCGCTGCATATCCTGGTCGGCCACTTTAACGATATGGCTTTCAGGCAGGCCGGCTTTACCATAATTCCAAAGGCTTTGTACCTGGCCGGGAAAGGTGTAGGCCGTTTCCTGGTCCAGGGAGTTATGCTGTATTTGCAATGTCCACGGGTTTGCCAGCCCGGGCGCATGGGCCTGCATACCGGTAATACTGCCATTGTTATTCCGCTCAAACTGCAGCAGAGCGCCCAGGCTGCTTTGTACCTGCCTGCGGCGGCCATGGCGGTCATATTGGGTCAATACCTTATAGCCGTTCTGCTCTTCCGCTGTTACGAGGCCCATTACATCGCGCTGCAGCTTAATGGTGCTATGCTGGTTAATTGCTTCTATTACCTGCCCGCTGCGGTTGTAGCTGAATATTTCCCATGAGCCGTCGCTGTATTCTGCGCGGGTAAGGTTGCCGTTGTAGTCGTATTCATAGGTGGTCCACTGGTTGTTGGGGCGCAGCACTTTGGTAACGCGGCCGGCCGCATCACGCTCATAATGGCGGGTGGCGCCGTCAAAACCTGTTTCCCGGATAATATCGCCGCGGTCATTTCTTATAAAGCGGTAGGTTTCTCCATGCTCATTTACCACGCCGGTAAGCAGTTCCTCCTTGTTGTATATAAAATGCACTTTGCAGCCGTTTTCTTCCCGCACCTTTATGTTACCCAATGGGGTATAAGTGAACTTTACATGCTGGGTGCGGTCGGCGGCTTCCAGTATTTTCCCGTAGGCATTGTACCGGAAAGAGATGTGGTTACCGTCTGTTTCTTTCACTTCGGTAAGCCGCCCCAGCGCATCATAGTGCAGGTATTGCTGCTCATGCAAAGGATTTTCGGTACGGATGCATTTACCCCATGCATTGTATTCCCATAAGGTACGGTTGCCATTGGGCAGGGTAAGCGCGGTGAGGTTATGATCGGTATCATATTCCAGCAACAGGTGCTGCCCGCTTTCATTTTCTATTTTGCTTATGAGATTGTTTTCGTTATACCGGAATACCTGCATGCTGCCGTCTGCTTCCGTAACCGTATGCAGCAGGCCGGCATGCCTGCCGGTTTTATAATAAATGCGTGTGCGGCTTGCACCGAGCGGGCTGGTAGTCAGCACCAGCCGGCCGGCCGTGTCATAATTAAATGCAGTAATGCTGCCGTCGGGCCTTACAATGCCGGTGCGGTTTCCGCGTTCGTCGTAGGTATAGCCTGTTACGTTGGCTTCTTCGTCAATCTCTCGGTAAATTTCAAAATCGGCTGTGTACTCAAAAAATTTTGAGTTACCTAACGGATCTTTTACCTGTGTAACTACAAAATCCGGCGTGTAGTAATAGGTAGTGGTGTGGCCCAGCGAGTTGGTGAACAGGTTATATCCCTGCTCCGGATGGTATTCCAGCCAGCCCTCTGCAACGCCCCCGTCGCCACGGCTATGAATACAGCGGGCTTTATTATCATACTCCCAGTAAAAGCTTTGGCCGTTGCGGTCGGTTTTGGCGATCATCAGGTGATTACGGTATTGGACATACGTACTTTGACCCAATGCGTCGGTAATGCTTTCCAGGTCGCCGGCTTTGTTGTACGCGTAACTTACCATCAGCTGCTGCGCGCCGCGGTGCTGCGCGGTTACGCTTATCATGCGGCCCTGGCTATCATTGGTTACCTGCAGGTGCCGGCCGGCGCTGTCTATCACCTGCACCAGGCAGCCTTTGCTGTTATAGTGGAAGCTGATCATAAAGCCCGCTTCATTGCGGATGGCGTACAAACGGTACTGCTCATCCAACGGGTGCAGCTTACGGAAGTGATATGTAAGCTGCTGCGCGTGATCCAGCAGCAGGTATTCTTCCAGGCCGGTACGGGTAAGGGTTAATTTCTCATGCCGGTTATAATCGGTGTTGCCTGCATAAGGCAACGGCTCAAATACTGCGCTGCGGCCATCGCCCAGCAGCACCACCGTTGCATTTTCCGCTGTAAATTCCTGTATGCGCATATCATAGCCAAAGTGGGTGCCATGGCCTAAAATACCGTTAAAGCTGCTATCGCTGTTCCAGGAGCGCGTCCATTTCAGGGGAATGGGGCCGGGCAATTCAAAATCAGTACCATCATACATTACAATCCCCTGCACCAGGTCAACCGGCTCAAGCCCTTTATTACATAAAAACTTACTTAGCTTATTGCTGCCTATTTTTCCCTTTAAGGCATGGTTAAATTTGGTGGCCAGCTTTTTACCGGCAGCGCCCAGGCCTTTCATAAGCGCGCCAAAACCAAAAGACATTACTATATTGAGCAAAGCGCCGGCCCAATCCGGCACATACGGCCCTCCCACCATTACCGGCTTGCCAAAGGAAAGCGGTATGGAGTAGGAAGTGGGCAGGTACATGCTGGGAATAGGCTTGAACTTTTTACCCGGTTTAATAGACAGCGGCATGCCAATATCGTTACAGGTCATCATCATATACCCCGATGGGCTCATGAGGTTACCTTCTACCTTCACTTTCTTGCTGCCGAAGAAGTTCACCGAGTCATGACCGATCATTGGCGCCAGCAGAAAAGGGCCGCCCATGGGAATGTGAAAAAGTATAATAATGATGCCGCTGGTATCGCTTTTACCGCGGGGCACATGATTGATTTTTGTGGTGGCGCCCACAAAAGGTATATAATCCATCGGATCTACCACAAACCCGATGTAAGGATGCGGCAAAGGAACAGGAACGCCTAATATGAGTACAATGTGAATATCCAGGCCAATAACCGGCGTAAAGTGCTTGTTGCTTACCAGCATGACGATTGCTTTAAAGAGGTTACAATGGGTTCAACAGGGTTGGAATAAAAGGACGTTGTGGAACGGGGATAGATAGTACTAACGCAATATAGGTATTTTATGAACAAGATAAAATAAGGGGCTGACCCAAAGCATGTAAAATGTAAAGCTTTAAATACTGCATTGGTCAGCCCCGGTACACTACTTTCGCGGCGTTCTTTAATGCCAGAATTGACTCCTGGTTCTGTGCAGCCTGAATTTCCTTACTGCCTCCAGCTTGCTTCTGAGCAGCTTGTTTTTTTCTGATGGCTGTGCTGCCTCATAAGCGAGCACTGATTTAAATGCCATTACCATATCATAATCCATTGCTACCTGTCCGGAATCAAAAGGCACATTACCGTAATCATCCCTGAACCATAAATTCCATTGCGGGCTTCCGGGAGTGTAAACAAATAAAGTGTCTGATGGGAACGGGCCGGGCAACAGGAAAGATTTAAGCGTGTCCTGCGCGGGACTGTGGCAGCTCATACAGGAAGATAGCGCCAGGTTTTTATACACTTTACCCGTGTTAATATCAACAGCCTGCTGTGCCACCGCACCGTCATTCGGGCCGCTCAACCGGCCTCCCCAGCCCAGTGTTTCTTTACTGTATTCCGGTGCGGCAGGGTTAATAACGGTTTCATATAATTTGGGATAAGGCGGGGTAAGCGGACTGTTTACATCAGGATCATTGCCCCACATGGCGCCCAGGGGCACCATTTTATCCCATGCTGATCCTTTTGCATCTTTATCATATACAAAAGTGGAATAAACCCACCCGGTTTTAGGCGCCGTTTTGCTGTCCTTCACAATTACATCCATCTGGAAAAAGCTGACTTTGCGCATCTGGTAGCCGTGCCGGGGATCGGCCGTTGTGGGAATAGTATCATAAACGCTGAAGGTTTGCGCGCCATCCATCACGGGCCATTCAGGATAGTTGATGTTTGAAAAGGCCAGCTTTACAATAACACTGCCTTCTGTGAATTGTGCGGCATTGTCCATCAGGTTAACTTTCTGGCCTGTTTTACCCCAGATCTGCCCAACCGTATATGCTGCTGTTGAATCATACAAAACAAGCACATACCCGGCCTCATCTTCCTTTAAGGTCTTAAACATATTGGCCGGGTTGCCGTTGCCCAGGTAGGTTCCCAGGATAGCCTCTCTTTGCAGTCCAAGCCAGGGCTCATGGAACCAGCCATATTTTGCCGCGCTCCATTCTTTATTATTTGTGAAAAAGGGCAACACATCCGGGGCGATGTAGCTTTTCAATGAATCCATGTACGCGAATACATTTGACCCGGAGATCGGCTGCCCGTTTAATGCCTGTTGCCAGGGGGTATTGGTTAGCGGCGTAACTGCTGTTGGATAATCATGGCTAAGTACGAATAACGAATCGGAATACTGTTGCTTAGAAGGTACTGAATCGCGGTGATTTAAAAATGCTTCGTTCTGAACAACGTCCTCCTGGCCGTTGTTTTTGGTTTTGTTGTTGCTGGCGCAGTTGTATGCAAGTACAACTATAACAAATAGGATAAACAAAGCGCCTGTAGCACTGGATTTGTTTTTCATAGAACATGAAATTTTGGTTTAACATTAATTAAATAGATATAGAAGTTATTTTGAGAATGGGGAATTACAAGTTTACCGGTCTGCTACTCTCAACATTCACATAAATATATGATAAAAGAATAAATTCACGCTATTTAAAATAAATATACTGCTGATTGCAATGTGTTAGTAGATTTAATGAGGGATAACGGGCGCCGGATGCGCCTGCCATAACAATAGCGTGGTTTGAGGCGGGTGTGGCGTTATTGCGCGCCTAACGGCGGTTCGGCAGGTGTTCTTTCAATTTGCCAGTGGTGCCCGAAGGGGTCTTTGATGGTGCCCTGCCGGTAACCGTATTCATAGTCTTTTACCGGGCTTACGATAGTGGCTCCCGCAGCTGCTGCTTTTGCCGCAACTGCATCCGGATCGGGCACCAATAGCCCCATAACAACAGTGGTGCCGCCGGCTGTTTCCGGGCTAAGGTGATTGTCTTTGCCCGTTTCTTCATGCATGCGGAGTACGGCGGCGCCAATGGTTATTTCAGCAACATGTATGCTGCCATCCGGGTTACTGATATGCCACTGCTCAACGGCATCAAATGCGTTTTTATAAAAGCCGATAGCAGCGGCCAGGTTTTTAAGATATAACATGGGTGCTAAAACAGTAGTCTGATTTTCCATAACGCTGCCTTATTTTAATTTGAAAATAACGAAATCCGGGAGTATTTCTCCCGCAACAACATATTATATTATATATTATATATATTTGCAGCATAAATTTTATCCCCTTACACTATGAAAAAGTTAATCGCACTTTTTGCCTTCACAGGAGTTCTTGCCTTAACCGGCAAATTACAAGCCCAGGAAATTGTTAAAGGAAATCTTAATTTTCTGAAAGGCGCCACCGGCGTAAATGTAACCTTTGTTTATGACGACCTTACTGTTGGTAAGGAAGGCAAAGAAGCCAACTACATCAAAAGGAAGAAAGCCGAAAAGGAAGCCAAGGAGGCCGGATCCGGCGAAACCTGGGAACAGAACTGGCAGGCCGACAAAGAGAAAAGCTACAAGCCAAGATTTATAAAGCTGCTGTGTAAGTACACCGGCTGGCCTTTATCAGAAGATACCAAGGAAAAATATACGATGGTGGTAAACACCCAATTTATTGAACCCGGCTACAACGTTGGTATTTCTTCCGGCGCAGCTGTGCTGAACCTTGAGATCACGATCTATGATTCAGCTGATATGAAGAAAGTGCTGTGCAAGATCACCATGGAAGATGTAAAAGGCGGTAAAGGCCAGTTTGACACTGCCACCCGTATTGGTGAAGCTTATGCGAAAGCAGGTAAAGAGCTTGGAAAGCTGATTGCCAAGAAAACCAAATAGTAACAGCCTGTAAAAAAGGAAGGCCCGGTAATACTGCGTGCCTCTTTTATATAAAAAAAGGACCGCCTTCTCATGACTAAGGCGGTCCTTTTTAATGCAGCTATGTGTAATCAGAAATTAAACAAGCAGTTAACGCCGAAAACATTCGGTTTATAAGAGGTAACGCCCTTCATGTAGGAGGTTCTGATTTCTATATTATGTTTCTTCTTATAGCCTACTCCAATACGAAGACCGATATTGGCGGCAAAGCCGGTTGAGTATTCAGTATTGGAATCCTGGTACTCATACCCGTTTTCGTCCAGCAGCACTTCATTTACTGATCCTACGTGATAGGCGTAACCGGCGCCGATAAAGTAGCCCATCCTGTTCTGGCAGCCGCGTGCAGAACCGGCTCCAATGTTAAAATTCAACATCAGCGGAACATTTATCATGTAGCCCAGTGTATTCTCTTCGCTGTAACCATAGTAACTGTCATAGTTAGCATTGTACGAACCGGAAAAACCCACGTTTAACGGGATGCCTATAGAAAACGAAGTTTTGTCTGTTTCTGCAAAACTAAAGCGGGGTGAGTAGGTAAAAGTAAAGCTACCTTTGGCATCGGCCATTTCCGCGTCCTCTACGAAAATACCGACACCCACGCCATGACTAAAATGCTGGGCTTGAGATGCTTGTACGCCCGCCAGGCACAGGGAGGCTAACAAAATGATTTTTTTCATTGGTAAAGGGAATTGAATTAATAATTTATATAATATAACGAAGATACATAAAAACACAAAGCCGCGTAACTGAAATTACGCGACTTTATAAGTGTTGCATATTTAAAGTAGAATACCCGTTAAACCGCCAGCATCGCATACAGCCGGCTGCTGCTTTTTTCTGTAAGGAACTGGCCATGCAGGCTGGTGGTAACCGTAGCGCAACCTGTATCGTGAACGCCCCTGGAGGCTACGCACAAATGCTCGGCCTTAATAATAACCGCTACATCTTCAATATTCATCACTTTCTTCAAATGTTCCGCAATCTGGATAGTGAGCCGTTCCTGCACCTGCGGACGTTTGGAAAAATAGTGAACAATCCGGTTCAGCTTTGACAGCCCGATCACTTCCCCTTTTGAAATATAAGCCACGTGCGCCTTACCAATAATAGGAACAAAATGATGTTCACAATACGAATACAGGGGAATATCCCTTTCCAGCACAATTTCGCCATACTTAAACTTGTTTTCAAACAAGGTAACTGCCGGCTCATTGAGCGGGTTTAAACCCATAAAAGCCTCATTCACGAACATCTTGGCTACCCTCATCGGCGTATCTTTGAGGCTGTCGTCTTCAAGATCAAGGCCCAGGGCGGTCATGATCTTTCTGAAATGATACCGGATTGTTTCAATCTGCTCACTGGTAGTGAGATTTGTTTTTTCGCCGTTTAATAAAATTTCTTCTTCAGGATTTGCCCGCATAATGATCTGTTGTTTTCAAGCTCATTTTAGTTAACTGTGCCAGTGTATAAGCGCCTATTGCCATTACCAGGTCGCGGACAGCTACATCAAGATAATGTCCGCCGGCCAGTAGCTGCAGGGCAATACAGATCAGCCAGGCCATTACAATGTAAGCGCCGATGAGCGGCCGCACCAGCACAATAATGCCTGCTATGATCTCAATAACACCTACTATTTTCATAAACAGCAGGGCATCAATCGGTACCATGCCTTTATTCAGATAGTCGACCCAATTGGTAAGCAGATTGGTAAATTTGTCCAGCCCGGCCACAATAGGTACAATGCCAAAGGTGAGCTTTAAAGTGTTCTGCAATTGCTGAATAGTTGCCATAATCAGTTAAATTTGATATATCCCTTAGATGAATTATACATTAAAAGGTTACAAAGCTGCTCCGGAAGCTTTGTAACTGTGAGTTTTCCGGAATCTGTAACCTTTTAACAATTACTGCATCTATAATAATATGACCGGCCAACCCAATACCACATTAAAGCCGTCACCTGATGAGGAGCTTATTGCAAGAATACTAAAGGGTGAAAAGCGGCTGTTTGAGCTGATTATCCGCAAGTATAACCAGCGGTTATACCGCATTGGTATGTCTATCCTGGATAATGAGGCGGAGGCGGAAGACGCCATGCAAACAGCCTATATCAAGGCTTACGAACATTTATCCGGCTTTGAGCAACGTTCTTCGTTCGCCACCTGGCTTACAAGGATCATGCTGAACCAGTGTTACGAACAGAAACGGAAAAACAGGCATGTTTTTACCAATATTGAGCAACCTGATAACTTTATAAATATGAAGACGCCGGAGAACGAACTGGCTGGCAGAGAACTGAATAATATGCTGCAGCTGGCCATTGCCCAGCTGCCGGAGAAATACCGCCTGGTTTTCGTGCTGCGTGAGATAGAAGACCTGTCTGTAAGGGACACCTCCCTCTCCTTAGATATTGAAGAAACCAATGTTAAAGTACGCCTGAACAGGGCAAAGGCAATGCTCAGGGAAAACCTGAACAGCTATATGAAAGATCATGTTTATAATTTTCACCTTACCAAGTGCGACCGGATCACCAACCATGTGCTGGGGCATTTAGGGATTGTCTGATAGTAGAATATTCCCTAAATACCAAAGCACGCTGCGATGGTAAATGCCCTATCCTGCCCGCAACATTATTCAATTAATTCCATCCCATACCCCTCACCCACCCCACCACCAAAGGGCTTCATTATATATAAAAGTCATCAATATATTATTTGTATATTGATTGTCAGGAATTAATTTTTAAACGAATAAACAATTGTGTCAATATTTTCTATATATTAACGATATAAATTGCAACCGTGCTTAAACCTGTTTTAATTTGACCCTTTAGTAAAAAATTGTTTGGCCAAAATCTGTTTACTGAAATCTAAATAGTTCCGTTATGAAGATACACGTATGTTTATTGGTGCCGCTTTATTCATTTTTAAACTGAAAAAATAACATCCGGTAAGTATAGTATTTCACGTTTGGAAACAGCTCCTCATCTCATGCAGCTTTCCGGGGTTGTTGCTTTGTACGTCAATATTCCACAAACAAATAAAATCCGTCTTATGAACAAAGTTCTATTTCGCAGGGCGCGTACGTTGTGCTTGTTATTATTGCTAATAACAGGTATGGCCAATGCACAAACAAGAGCTGTCACCGGCAAGGTAACAGATGAAAAAGGTGATCCAATACCAGGCGCCACTATTCAAATTAAGGGCACCTCCAGCGGTACAGCCACCGGCCCTGATGGTACATTCAGAGTAAATGTTCCCCAGGATGCCACTACATTAGTGATCTCCTACGTAGGTTTTGCCAACCAGGAAGTGAGCATCAGCGGCAAAACAAACGTAAACATTACTTTACAAACCAGCAGCACCCAGCTTACCGATGTGGTGGTAGTGGGTTATGGAACCGTTCGTAAAAAAGATCTCACCGGCTCCGTTGCCTCCATCCAGGCCAAGGACTTTAATAAAGGTACTTTCACCGCTCCTGACCAGCTTATACAAGGCAAGGTGGCCGGCGTGCAAATCCTCTCCAACAGCGGTCAGCCCGGCGCTGCCACTACTGTACGCATCAGGGGAAATGCCGCGTTAACCGGCACCGGCCAGCCGCTGTATGTAGTGGATGGGGTACCCCTGGATGGACGTTCCGCCAGGCCCGGCTTATACGTGCCTGAGCTTGGGAACGTTCCCGGAGGTAATGCGCTTAACTTTATCAACCCCTTTGACATCGCTTCTGTAGATGTGTTGAAAGACGCATCCGCTACCGCTATTTACGGCTCCAGGGCGGCCTACGGCGTGGTGCTCATTACCACCAAAAGAGGACAGGCCGGCGAACCCAAGCTGGATATAGGCGCTTCCGTTGGTATCAGCAACATCATGCGGCGCATTAATGTGCTCGACGGCAACCAGTACCGCCAGGCACTGCAGAAATACGGCCTGGGCAACGCTAACGATAAAGGCGGCAATGTGAATGCGCTCGACGCCATACTCCGCACCGCCGTAACGCAGAACTATAATGTAGGCGTTAGCGGCGGCAGTGAAAATGCCAAATACCGTTTTTCAGCAGGCATGCTGGATCAGCAGGGCATCGTGAAAAAGTCCGACTTCAAGAAATACACCGCCAGCTTTAACGCAGGCTTTAAATTCCTGAACAGCAAACGGCTGGGCGTTGACCTGAACGTAATTGCCAACCAATACCAGGAAAACATTCCGCCCATCACCAACGACGCCGGCTTTGGCAACAGCCTTTTGGGGCAGGCGCTGCAATGGAACCCCACAGAACCGTTGTATAATGATGACGGCACCCTGAACATCAAACAGGGAAGCGCTGCCGTGAACCCCGTAGCCATGTCGCAGGTGTACCACGACAGGTCCAGGGTAACCACCATTCTCGGAAGCATCTCCCCTTATTTTAAAATAACCGACGACCTGGAATACCGCATGCAGTACAGCGTCAACTACAGCAGCGGTATCAGGAGAACGGCCGTAGACGGCAACATTAACCTGAACACCTTTGGCATTAATGCCAACCCTCCTTCGGGGCTGGGCTGGGCCAACATTGCCAACGGCGAGCTGGCTATGCAGCAGTTCACCAACACGCTCACCTATAATAAAGACATCAACCAGGATTTCCACCTGAATGCGCTGGCAGGTTATGAATACCTGAAGTTTACCAACAAAGGCGCTTATATGAACGGCCTGGGGCCTGCACAGGCAGGCGGCTTCGGCAACTACGGGCTTGACCTCACGGATTATATCCAGTTCTCCAATGCCGCAGGCCGTAACATTACTTCCTTTGCCGACCCGGTTTCAGAATTGCAGTCATATTTCGGCAGGGTAACGCTGAACCTTAAAGACCGCTACATGATAACCGGTACTGTAAGGGCCGACGGTTCTACCAAATTCGGCTCAAATAACCGCTATGGCGTATTCCCCTCCTTTGCAGCTGCCTGGAACATCAGCAACGAAAGCTTTTTTACCAAAGGCGTTGTTACCAACCTGAAGCTCCGCGGCGGCTGGGGTAAAACCGGCAACCAGGAATTCCCCTCCGGCGCTTCACAGTCCAGGTGGGCCTTCCAGAACAACGGCGCGGTATCGCAGCAATCCAACGCAAACCCGGATCTTAAATGGCAGTCAGACAAACAATATAACATAGGGCTCGACTTTGCCCTGGTGCACGACCGGATCACGGGCTCAGTGGACTATTTCCATAAAACCACCTCCGACCTGCTGTACCCCACTACCGCCATACAGCCGGCTGCTTCCCAGTCGGTAGTAACCTGGAAAAACCTGGATGGCAAGATCATGAACAAAGGTGTGGAAGCCATGGTGAACGCCACCATTGTTCAGGGCAAGGCTTTCACCTGGGACCTGGGTGTGAACGCCACCTTCCTGAAGAATAATGTCAGCGGCATGGCGGCGCCTATTTACACCGGCCAGCTGAACGGCCAGGGCGTTTCCGGTACGCTGGTGGAGATCATCTACAACGATCTTCCCATTAACGCATTTTACACCCGGACGTACGGCGGTATGGATAAAGACGGACAATCCATCTACCCCAACGGCGACAGCCTGAGCTACCAGGGCAATCCCAACCCCACCAAGCTGCTGGGCATCAGCACTACGCTTGCATATAAGAAGTTAACGCTCACTGCTAACCTTAACGGCGCTTTCGGGCATAAGATCTATAACAACACCTTTAACAACGTAGTGAATATAAGTAACCTGCGCGGCGCGCGTAACATTGCGGAAGAGTTCTTTAATGCACCGCAGCAGGAATCGCTGTCAAACCGCGTTACCTCTTCCTCCCGCTTTATTGAAAACGGGAATTATATGAAGCTGGCCAACGTAACCCTGTCATACACACTGGGCGATATTGGCCGTGTGGTAAAAGGGCTGAATATTTACGTAACAGGACAAAACCTGTTTGTAATCACCAAGTTCAAAGGATTTGATCCTGAAGTGAATGTAGATAAGAGCAGCGGCGCCCCGGGCGCGGACTCCAAAACCGGTATGTCAACTTCCGGCGGCGTGCCCTCTGCAGGCATCGAGTACCAGCCCTATCCTTCTGCCCGTACGTTTACGCTAGGTGTTAACTTTTCCCTTTAATCAAAAAAACTTGTTGATATGAACTATATGAAAACATTATTGCTGGCTTCCGGTGTCCTGTTATTCACGGGATGCACCAAGCTGGATGAAAAGCTAAAGGGCGAGGCAACAGATGCGCAGGTAGGCAGCAGCGGCGGCTCAGCAGAAGCCCTTTTGAAAGGCGTATATAATTCCATGCGCTCACCTTACCAAAGCAACGACCAGGTATTTGCCCTTTCTGAAATGAGCACCGATGAGCTGATAGCGCCTACCCGCGGCGGCGACTGGGACGATAACGGCGTATGGCGCGTGATACATTCACACCAATGGGATGGCGATAACATTCACATACGCGATGCTTTCAATAACCTGGGCGGCGTGGTGTACACGGCTACCAACATCCTGCAGTTTAACCCTACCGCCCAGCAGGCGGCTGAAGCCAGGTTCCTGCGGGCCTTTGCCATGTTCAGCGTGCTGGATCTTTTTGACCAGGTGCCTTACCGCGATCCCGGGGAAAAAGTAACGCAGGCTGCAAGGGTAAGAACAGGTCCTGAAGCGCTGGATTATATTATCAGCGAAGTGAATGAAGTGATGCCCAACCTGCCAGATGTAGCCACTGCAAAAGCAAACATTACCCGGGCCAATAAAGATGCCGCCAGGGTATTGCTGATGAAATGCTACCTGAACAAAGGCGTATTCGCCAACAGGGCCGCCCCAACTTTTGATAATGCCGATCTGGCAAAGGTGGTAACCCTGGCCGATGAGATCATTACCAGCGGCCGTTACACCTTCAGCGCTAATTACTTTGATAATTTTTCGCCCAATAACGGCAGCTTATCCAAAGAAAATATCTTCACCGCAGAAAACCAGGGTGGCGTGGATGCCGGTGGTTTAAACGCCATCTGGCACACCGTAATGCATTACAACCAATCCCCTCCGGGATGGAACGGGTGGACCACCCTGTCGGATTTCTACGGCAAATTTGAAGCAGGCGATGTAAGAAGAGGCGTAGCCTACCCCACCGGCGCCGGCGGTCCTCCCAACCCCGGCCACCGTGTAAATGTGGGCTTCCTGATAGGACAACAGTATAACCTTACCACGGATGAGCCGCTGCAGGACAGAACCGGCGCCCCCCTGGTGTTTACGCCGGAAGTGAGCAGCATTGAAACCGGCGCCAACCTGGAAGTAACCGGCATCCGCGTGCTGAAATACAGCCCCGATTATGTGAACGACGGCAACGGTAAAGTAGACAATGACTTTGTGTACTACCGCTACCCCGATGTGCTGCTGATGAAGGCCGAAGCCCTGCTGCGCCAGGGCAATGCAGGCGGCGCATTACCGCTGGTGAACCAGGTGCGGGCAGCCCGCGGCGCAACACCCATGGCTTCCGTAACATTGGATCAATTGCTGGATGAAAGAGGACGCGAATTTTACTGGGAAAGCTCCCGGCGTTTGGACCTCATCCGCTTTGGCAAGTTCCTGCAGCCCTGGCAGGAAAAACCTACGGATGATCCGCGGAACCTGATATTCCCGATCCCCAGCCAGCAGCTGGCCGTTAATGCAAACCTGAAAAAGAACCCTGGATATTAACAGGTGTTAGTTAGTAAAAGTAAAAAGCTTTGAGGCCGGTCTTCTTTTGGACCGGCCTCTTTGCTGGCTGCCCTGGCAACCCACTTTATATTTATATTTGACCAGACAGGCAAATCGGATAATACATGAGCATTGGGTTTGAAACATGCAATCGGACGGGGCTTAGGCTGGGAGCCTACACACCGGGGATTGTTCGATGCCCTGGTGCCGGGGGTGTATTCGTTTTACATTTATGATTTTACATTCTTCCCCGCCGGCTTCATTATCAGCAGCAAGGAAAGCACACAACATAATGTTCCGAATAAATAGATGGCCTGGTAGCTAAAGCAGCTGGCAATCAGGCCCGCAACAGGGCCTGTAATACCAAGCGCCAGATCGGTAAACGCCGTATAAGCGCCCATTGCGCTGCCCCGCATTTCAGGCTTCACTTTTTTCACCGCCTCCACTCCCATTGCCGGGAACATCAGGGAAAAACCCATACCGGTTAATGCGCAACCTGCCAGCGCCATTGTTTTGGAAACAGCCAGCCATAATAATAGCTGCCCCGCAAATTCAATAACCAGGGAAACCGCGCCCACCATATAGCCCCCGTATTTATCCGGGAAAGAAGCAAAGAACAGGCGGGTTAAAATAAACGTAGCGGCAAATGCTGTAAACGCCAGCGATGCCTCACCCCAATGCTGCGATACAAAAAACAACGCTATGAAGGAGGAAATGCAACCATAACCAATGGCAGACAGCGCCAGTGAAGCGCCTTGTGTCCAGATGGCGGCGATTACCTTGAAAAAAGGCACTTCCCTCTTTTTAGCGGAAGTTGTAACAGATGGCAGCTTTAGCATGGGCAGGCTGCCTATAACCGGCAATAAAGTGATCAGGGCAAAAGCTGCCGGTATGCCCCAGTGCGTATTCATCACATCGCCCAGCGGCGCGCCCAGGCCAATACCTGCAAACAGGGAAATACCTACCCAGGCCATCACCTTACCCGAACGCTGCACGCCGGCCAAACCAATACCCCAGGTAAGCGCTCCCGTAATAAGATAGCTCTCGCTAAGGCCATGCATAATTCTCGCTATTACCAGCAGCACTAAAGATAAAAGCGGCATGCCGGCAAACAGTCCGGCAAGCATATACACCAGCCCTGAAGCAACCGCCCATACAACACCTTTTATCACGCTTGATTTGGCGCCTTTGGTATCTGTATTGCTGCCGGCCATTGAGCGTGTGCACAATGCCGTTATATCCTGCACGCCTATGACCAGGCCAACGATAATGGCGCCATAGCCTAATTGTGCATGTACAAATTGGGGCAAAACGCCGAAGCCAATGCCCATTGTAAGAAAAATGCTGAACACCGCAAATACTACGGGTAGTATCAGCGCATAAAAACCTTTTTGTTCTTCCTGTAAAACCTGGTATTGCATACTTGTACTCATTTTTTAAGATCTGGGTACAAAAGTAGCGGGGCGGCCGCGCGTGTATGGAGGCTATCTAACGCCTATGATTGGACATCTAATGGTTTTTAGTCCTGAACGCCAGCGCTGTTATCCCGGTGTTTTTTTTAAAGAAGCGGGAAAAGTAGGCATGATCTTCATACCCCAGTTCATAGGCGATCTCCTTTACGTCCAGCATGGAGTGGTATAACAAACGTTTCGCTTCCAGCAGTATCTCCTGCCGGATCCAGTGGCTGGCCGGGAAACCGGTTATTTCCTTCACCACTTCATTCAGGTAAAGCGGGGTAATGTTAAGCTGCGCTGCATATTGCTGCACCTGTTTAACAGCTTTATAGTTGTTCCGGACCAGTTGCTTGAACCGGTTTACAATATGGTAACGCTGCCCGTTAATGGTATGTTCCGGTGTTTGGGGCTGTATTATTTTTGAGGCGATTATTCCCAGCATTGCGCTTACCTGGCTGGCTACAATGGCCGCAGTTAATACACTTTGCTCCCCGGTCAGCAGCTGCCCAAGTATAGGTACGCTCTTAAAAACAACATCGTCTGCATCTGCAGCCACCACCTGGCGAACGTGTTCATAAGCATCAAAAATTTCACGGTACTGTTCGGGCACCAGGCTCACATCGGCAAAAATAAACCAGCCCTTATTATCCTGCTGTTTTACGTAACGGTGTACCTGCCCCGGCGTTACAAAGCATAATGAAGCGCCTTTTAATCTCACTTCACTGAAATCTATTTCCAGCCCAAGCATTCCCTGCTGCTGCAGGATAAACATATAATGGTCATCCCGGTGCGCGATCTTAACGCTTTCCTTAAATGCCTGAACTGATTTTATACTTATCCCAAAGCTGTCAAGCTCGTCTTTGTGCAATGCTATTGCAGTTTTTTTCTTCACATTTCCCCTTTATTAATTACGGTTTATAAAGGTATAAAAAAAGAAAATCACGCCAGCGCCGCCGCTTTGAAAGGGGCATTATACGGCGGCGGCCTTTACAACGCCCGGCAGCTTTGGGCAGTGCATTTGCAGCAGGCGATCATGCAGGAGCTGGCGTGAAAACTACGTAGCCTGCTTTTCGCCTAATAAAAAAATTGCTCCAGCACAATCCGGCCGTCTTTCACTTCATACAGCATTATTTGGTTCATCTGTATTCTGCCATGCGGCTGCACGGTTATATCTATTGTTCTTCCTACTGCAAAATGATTGGCGGCAACGAGCGGCTCGGTGGTAAACGCGCTGTGCAAAGCCGTTATCCTGCTCACAAATTCTTCGCCTTTTTTGCGCACAGCGGCCCTGCCTTCTGCATATCCAAAATACGGGGAGCCGGGAGGGTCTATGCTCTTCACGTTTTCTGCAAAAAATTCGTCCTGGATCTCAAACCATTTTTCCTGTTGGGCAAGTTCATGGAACCGGGCGGCAACTTCCCGGGTTGTCATTACCTTTTGCTGTTCTTTGGTCATTGTTTTTATTTTTTCAGGTGAATGAATTATATCTTTTGATCGCTGATATTTTGTTTAACAAAACTATTGTCTAAATATGGCTTTAACAGGGTACTATATAGACATTATAGCGGGACGATTTAGACAGTTTGATATAACCCCGGGGTGTGAAAGGCGGCCGCAGCGCTTCCACTTTATATAGCGGAAATTTCGTTCACTCACGATATATCGTGAAAACCGCGTTACTGCAAATCCATTCAAACATTTAATAACCAGCCAGTTAACCCCATGGCATGGCGGTTGCAAATTGTACTGTGTAACCATGAACATTCATTTCAACCTAAAACTGCAAAACATATGTCAGCACTTACCCAAATCTTTAACCGCCTGTTTATGAACAAACCGGTACAGCACCCCGTAACACTGGTACAAACCTCATTGGAACCAATACATGAGGAAGACAACAACGAGGGATGCGAATTCCTGGATGATTTCAGCTCACTGGATGAACCCTCTGAAGAAGCAATAAAATAACCGTCATATGCATATTGGCAAATCTTATAAATTATCTGACTTCCTTGTATGGACAAGACGAAAAATATATGTACTGGTGATACTGGGCACCGTACCTGTGCTCCTCTACCATCTTCTTGGCATAACATGGGTAGCCGTTCCCTGGACGGTAGTATCGCTGTTAGGTACGGCCACGGCTTTTATCGTGGGCTTTAAAAACACGCAAACATACAGCCGTACCTGGGATGCGCACGCCATCTGGACCAACATTGCCGGCAGCAGCAAAGCCTGGGGTATTATGTGTTGCGATTACCTGCACGATACGCACAAAACCCGGATGTTGTTTTACCGGCATTTTGCCTGGTTAACAGCGCTGCGCTATCAAATGCGGGAAGAGCGGGTATGGGAAGTGGCCGATCAGCGCCATAATGCGGAATACCAGCAGTTTTACCACATTCCCGAGCGGCTCACAGCGCTGGAGGTGGAGCTGGCGAAATATTTACCGCAGGAAGAGCTGACCTATATTCTAAGCACCCGTAATAAAGCGTCCCAGTTGCTGGCCCTGCAAAGCCGCACTATAAAGGAAGTCAGCGACCGTGAGGAAATGGCGCCGGCCCTGCTCCTTGAAATGCAACGGGCCGTTAACAACTTTTGTAACCAGCAAACGCAATGCGAGTCGGTTAAAAACACGCCATATCCCCGGCAGTATGCTGTCATCAATACCATTTTTGTACGGATATTCTGCTTCCTGCTTCCATTTGGCATGCTGGCGGAGTTCGACAAGCTGAATAACAGCATCACCGGCCTTATGAAAGGCCATATGATATGGCTGGTAATACCCTTCAGCGTGCTCATATCCTGGATGTACACTTCATTGGAACAGGTAGGCGAAAGCACTGAAAATCCCTTTGAAGGCAGCGCCAATGATGTGCCCATATCACAAATATGCCGGGACATTGAAATTGATCTGCGGGAAATGCTGGGCGAGAACGCATTGCCCCTTCCGCTGAAGGCGGAGAACGATATACTGGTATAATTTATAAAAAAAGTGCCCCGGGTTTGTCCAATAACAGCAATCCGGTTGTCTTGTAATTAAAAAGCAAAACTTATATACAATGGAACAGAGAATTAATTTTTATGAAAAAGGGCCTAACGCCATAAAAACACTCTTTCACACCGGTGCATATCTCAAGAAATCCCCTGTAGAGGCAAAGCTGCAGGAGCTGGTTTTCTTTCGCGTATCACAGATCAACGGCTGTGCTTACTGCCTGGATATGCATTCAAAAGACGCCCGGGCCCATGGAGAAACGGAGCAACGTTTATATGGCTTAAGCGCCTGGCGTGAAACACCGTACTATACAGACCGGGAAAGGGCTGCGCTGGCCTGGGCGGAAGCAGTTACAGCCTGCCACGTGCCGGATGATACCTATGCTATGGCAAAAGAACAATTTTCTGATGAGGAGCTGGTTGACCTTACGCTGGCTATTACCACCATCAACTCCTGGAACCGCTTCAATATCGCTTTTCCAATGCCGCAGGTCGTAGGCACCTACCGCGTAGGGCAATTTGGCTGAGGCGGCCAGTATGAAAAGCTGTCAATACGCACACCTGTTAATGGCCGGCCTGCCGGCTACCGGATGCCGGCCTGCCGCAGGTGTGCCCAATAAAATCATTTATCATGAAAACAAGTAAAGCAAATAAAAAGCATGTTGTTGTGATCGGGGGCGGCTTTGCAGGGTTTAATTTCGTTAAGCACCTGTACCGCAACGGGTATTATACCGTAACGGTAGTGGACAAGAACAACTATAATTATTTTACGCCGCTGCTGTACCAGGTAGCCACCAGCTTCCTGGAGCCCTCCAATATCAGCTATCCCTTCCGGAAGCTGTTCCGCAGAAAAGACATTACTTTCCGGATGGCTGCTTTGTTAAAGGTAGATACCGCTGCGAAAAAACTTTACCTGAGCGATGGCGGGGAGCTGCCTTATGATGTGCTGGTTTTTGCCGCCGGCGCCCAAACCAATTTTTTCGGGAATGAAAGCCTGCGGCAACAGGCTTTTTCCCTGAAAGATATGGACGATGCGTTGTATATGCGCAATGAGTTTATTAAAACCATGGAACGGGCGTCACTGGTGCAGGACCCTGCCGAACGGCAACGGCTGCTGACCGTGGTGATCGCGGGCGGCGGCCCTACCGGTGTGGAAATAGCCGGCATGCTTGCCGAAATGAAGAAGTACATACTGGCCAACGACTACCCCGACCTTAAAGATGCCGCAGTGGAAATATATGTGATTGATGCCGCCCCTCACCTGCTGGCGCCAATGAGCAGCAAAACACATGCTGCTGCTTATAAAGCGCTGGAAAAACTGGGCGTGCATGTAAAGCTGCATACCCTGGTCAAAAGCTTTAATGATAACCAGGTGCACCTGTCCGACGGCAGTATCATTGAAACAAAGAACCTCATATGGGCAGCAGGGGTTATTGCCAACTCTTTTGAAGGCATTGCGCCCGCAAGCATTGGCAAAGGCAACCGCATGATCACCGATGCGCTGAACCGCGTGCAGGGTTATTCGGACATTTACGCCATTGGCGACATCAGCATACAATTCACAGACCCCCTGTACCCCAATGGCCACCCGCAGCTGGCGCAGCCTGCCATTCAGCAGGGCAAAACCCTGGCAAAGAACCTGCTGCGCATGGCAAAAGGCAAGGCGCCCAAACCATTCAAATATTTTGACCGTGGCGACATGGCCATTATAGGCCGGCAGTTTGCCGTAGCCGATCTTTTCAAGCACAAAGTACATTTGGGCGGCCTGCTGGGTTTACTGGGCTGGCTTTTTATACATGTGCTTTCCCTTGTTAACTATAACAATAAAATAAAAACACTTTATAACTGGGCAGTGGCTTATTCTACCAGGGACCAGGCCCTCAGGATGGTTTTCCGGCCAAAGAAACGGTAAGCCGTTGCCAATCGCCTGCCTGCCTGGAATGGCCAGCTTCCGCCGGAGCTGGCTTATTATTTATGATATTTTAAACCATGTTACTGTGACTAATTTCAAGCAATTCTTTCAATCTACCATCGGCCGGAAGCTCATTATGTCAATGACCGGCTTGTTCCTTTGCCTTTTCCTTATTGTACATCTCGGGGGCAACCTTACATTGTTTGCCGGGGACGACGGCTATACCTTTAATATTTATGCGCATTTCATGACGCACTTTATCCCGGTTGAAATTATATCGTATGCGTTGTATATATCCATACTGGTACATGCCTGGTATGCTTTGATGCTAACCGTGAAGAACCGGCAGGCACGTCCTGTGAAATACGCGGTTGCCTCCAAAGCCCCTGTTAAATGGGCATCGCTGAATATGGGATTGCTGGGCAGCATTATTTTCCTGTTCCTGGTAATACATATGAGCAATTTCTGGGGACGGTATAAATTCACGGCAGGCACTTACCGGGAATACCGGAAAGACCTGTTAACTGGCAACATTACATCTGCTGTTTACAAACCGGTTGCTCCAAATTTTGAGTATTCGGTATCTACAGTAAATGATACCGAGATTGTACGTGTAAAAGACCTGTACGTAATAGTAACCCAAAGCTTTAGCCTGTGGTGGTACTCACTGTTGTACCTTGTAGCTATGGCGGCGGTTGCCTACCACATGTACCACGGCTTTCAAAGCGCTTTCCGCACGGCGGGGCTGGTACATAAAAAATATACGCCGGTTATACAGGCCACGGGCATATGGCTTTTTGCGGTGATTATCCCGCTGGCATTTGCATCAATGCCCATTGCATTTTATATAAAAAGCCTGCTTTAATGCAAAAGAATGTAAAATCATAAATGTAAAATGTAAAAGTAAAATGCCGCTAACAGGATAATGTACCTGGTTTCGCGGCATTTACTTTTACATTTAGTATTTAAAATTTTACATTTTATATTCTTTCAGTAATGCGTTCAGGCTGCGGTAAGCGCCATACGCACCTCCACAATAGCCCCGTATTTAATAATGGGGCAGCCTTTTGCGATCTCCACTGCATCGTCATAATCTTTAGCCTTTATCAGGAGCAGGCTTCCGATAGATTCCTTTCCTTCGGCATAAGGGCCGTTGTACACATGGTGTTTCGTTTGCTCGTATTTAATCACGCGCCCGTTAACGTCCCACCGCCTGGGAGGCGCCGCCAGCCGGTCCTGGGCGGCAATGCCGGCTATCCATTCCTGGTAGGGTTTCATTGCTTCTTTCATCTGTTCCGGAGTAGGTTTCGGGCTGCTGCTGGTAAGATCCCTGTAGATCACTAAAAGGAATTCCTGCATTTTTTTTGTTGTTTTACTGTGAAGGGTGATTGGTTATTGACTTGCTGCATGTTTTCCGCTTATGCTTTTGCCAGCTGGCCGGCAAACCATGTTTCAAAATTAATTTTGCCAATGCGGGCGCCGGGGCCGGGCACCAGTGATTCGTCATTCAGCCCGGCGCCAAAGTAGCGGGCATGTTCATCCGGTACTACGGTGCGGGGATCATTCATTTTGTTTAAATAGCGCTGCACCATAGTGCTCATACCCACCTTTTCGGGGCCGGCAATTTCTATAATGCCGTTAAGCGGCGCGCCCACGGCAACATCCGCTACTGCTGCCGCTACATCATCTGAAGCAATGGGCTGAAAAAGGGCGGGCGGCAAATGAACAGCGCCATCTTTAACAGAAGAATTGGCAATACCACCCAGGAACTCAAAAAATTGCGTAGAGTGTATAATGGAAAAAGGAATGCCCGAGCGCCGGATCAAATTTTCCTGCGCTGCTTTTGCACGCATATAACCACTATCCTGCAGCCGTTCCGTACCTACTATCGACAAAGCAATGTGGTGCTTAACGCCTGCATTTCCTTCTGCCGCCAGCAGGTTGGTGCCGGAAGTTTCAAAGAACTCCATTACTGCTTTGTCTTCAAAAGAGGGAGAGTTGGCTACATCAATCACTACATCTGCACCGGTCATTACTTCCGCAAGCCCTTCCCCGGTAATGGTGTTCACGCCGGAAGCAGGAGATGCTGCAATTACTTCATGGCCAAGCTGGCGAAGCTTGTTCACTGTTTTGGAGCCTATAAGCCCGGTGCCGCCAATTACTACTATTTTCATGATATAACTTTTAGTTGCCAATACAGGCAGGGGTGAAAAAATAAGATGTGTTTAGTGTTTTGTATTTTGCCTAGATGTTGCAAGCGGGGTGCCACAGGGTTAAACAGTTACAAATCAATGTACTATATCAAAGCTGCCCATTTTTATCTCACGGTATTAAGAGAATTGCGCCGCGATTCACGAAATACCGTGAATGCGCAGCGTTACCGGCTTTTTATCGCTATTTCGTGAAGTAGTCTGCTTTTGAAATGCCCAGCTTTTTCATTTTGGAGTGGAGGGTGGTGCCGGGTATTTCCAGTATTTCGGCAGCGCCGCCGGCGCCGGAAATTTTACCGCTGCATCTTTTCAGCACATCAATGATATATGCGCGCTCCACCTGGTCCAGCGTGCCATTGGCATTGCCAAAACCAGGCGCCTGCCTGTGCTCGTCCGGCTGGTGCCTGGGCAGGTGAATTTCCTTTAACACCGGGCCATCGCATAAGAGAATGCTCCTTTCTACCAGGTGCTCCAGCTCCCGCACATTACCCGGCCAGTGATAGCTTTTCAATTCCTGCAGCACTTTGGCCGACATGCCTTTCACTTTTTTGCCAATGTTCTTGCTGAATTTGTCGATGAAGAAACCGGCAAGGGCCTCAATATCTTCCCGCCGTTCCCGCAAAGGCGGCAGGTTAATGGGAAACACATTCAGCCTGTAAAAAAGATCTGACCGGAAACGGCCTGCCTGCACCTCTGCTTCCAGGTCGCGGTTGGTGGCGGCAATAATGCGTACGTCTATCTTAATAGTGGCCCTGCCGCCGATCCTTTCCAGCTCCCGTTCCTGCAGCACCCGCAGCAGCTTCACCTGCAGTTCCGGCGGCATCTCTCCTATCTCATCCAGGAACAGCGTGCTGTGGTTCGCCATCTCGAACTTGCCGATCCTCCTGTCTGTTGCACCGGTAAAGGCGCCTTTTTCATGGCCGAAAAGCTCGCTTTCTACCAGGTGCGCAGGCAATGCGGCGCAGTTTACCTTCACCATTAATTTATTCCTGCGCGGCGATGCATTATGAATGGCGCGCGCAATCAATTCCTTACCGGTGCCGGTTTCACCCAGCAACAGTACTGTTGACGAAGATTCCGCCACCTGCGACATCAGGCGGTACACCTTCTGCATTTGCCCGCCGCGGCCTATGATCTCGGAAAAGTTATAAATGGTTTCGATCTGCTCTTTCAGGTAGTCGTTCTCTATCTCCAGCTTTTGTTTGTAGGCCAGTATTTTTTCATTGGCGCGGATATTTGAAATGGCAATGGAGATCTGTGCGCAAATACCTTTGAGGATGGTAAGATTAAGCTCATTTGTAAGCAGCCAAAGCGTGCCCACATTCACATTGCCAACACGCAGGGGCGCTCCGTAGGCATTGCTGTACCCCACATTTTTCCAGAACTGGATATACGGGCTGGTATTGCCCTGCCGTATTTCTTCATCCACGTTAAAAATTACCGGTGTACCGCTGTTCAGCACCCTGGCGGAAAGTACCTCATGTATATCAATATTCCTGGAAACCATCACCCTGAAAGCGCTGTTTTCTTTTTCAAACACACTTTCATCATACATATAGGGGCTGAGCGTAACGCCATCATCTTCTATGATGCGGAGCATGGCCAGCTTCATGTTCAGCACTTGCTGCAGCACCAGGAAAATGGCCTGCTGCAGGTCATCTTTTGTGCGCACGGTAGATATGCCGTGGCTAAAATCGAGCAGGAAAGATTGCTCTCTTTGCCGCCGCAGTATTTCTTCATTGGCCATAATATTATACATGGCAATGGAGATCTGTGCGCAAATGCCCTGCAGCAACGGCATGTTAATGTCTTCTATACCCAGCCACAAAATGCCCAGCTTTATATCGCCGGTGCGCAAAGGCGTGCCCACTACTGTTTTAAGGCCTGCCTTCTTCCATAGCCGCAGGTACTTCGAAGCATTTCCCCGGCTTATCTCCGCATTTACGCTGAACAGCAGGGGAATTTCGCTGTTGAGCACCCGGTCCTGCATGCCGTCTTCAATAGGAAATTTTGTGGCTACCACTTCCTGCAGCAGCGCGTCATCTTTAGGAATATCAAAGTCGTCATAAATGTAGGGGCTCATGGTTTGCTGGTCGTCGTTCACCTTGCGGATAACATATCCTTTCAGCGGGCTCAGTTTCTTGAGGCATTTACGCACGGCTTCGGCAAGATCGTCCTTGCTTCTTACGGCGGCAATGTCGCTGCTGAAATCCAGCAGGAACGATTTTTCATCTTCCCTTCTCAGTATCTCTTCGTTGGCCGATATGTTGCTGGCCGCGGCAAAAAGCTCGCTGGATATGCGCTGGATAATGCTGATTGCCTTTTCGCCAAAGGCGCCTTCCTTATCGGCAAACAGCATAAGGCTGTACTTGGGCGATCCGTTGCCGCCCAGTATTTTCACGATCATTTCCCGCGCGCCTGCATCGTAATGCAGCTTAAACCACAAAGGCGTTCTCTCCATATCAAACGACTGCATGTTAAAAACCAGCGGCTTGTAGTACAGCGATGCAATGTCGTAAATGCCATCTTCGGCGGGTGTGGGCATGGAAAGCGCATCCCCGAAATCGGTAAGCTCCATGGAGCGGGCGGCGGCATCGATCAGGTAGGCTTTGTAATATTCCCCCGCATCATCCATAACGGTCATCATGCTCCGTGAAAATCCAATCACTTCTTTAAGGCCGGAGTTAATAACCTTTAGCAGGTCTTGCCGGTTCCTGACCTTTACCATTTCATTGCTCAGCGACAGCAATACTTCGTTGAGCCATTCTTCATAGTGTATCTCCTCATTCTTTATTATGTTGGTTACTGCGCCGGAAACCTGCGGCGCTATGGACTTTATGATATTTTTGAACTCGTCTGTAAAGCTGGTGGTGTCAGTAGCATAAATATGCAGGAAACCAATAGGCTGCTCGCCGCTTTTCAGGGGCGTCATTAATATCTCGCGGATGCCTCCTTCATAATTGACCTTTAGAAAAGGCGGACTGTCCGGCGCATTCATTATATCTTCCATGATAAAAGCGGTAGGACCACCGTTTGCCAGCACCTGCTGAATGAACGGCTCGTCCAGCTGAAAATGGCCCGCCACCAGGGAAGGATAAACAGGATGGGTTTGAATTGGCGAAGCAACAGGGTCCAGCAGGAAAGGCGTATAGGTACGTGTTTCCCAGTCAATGAGCGTAACAATGGCATGTGAAAAAGGAAACATTTCCCGGATCCTGGATGAAAATAATACGATGAGGTCATTTTTCTCCCTCACCTTTGTAATATCATCTCCCAGCTCCAGTAATACCTGGCGCTCCATTTCCAGTAACCGGATCCGTTGCGTGAGTGAGGTAATACTGGCTTCATCCGCAATACCGGCTGCAAGGGGTTGTGTGGCGGGTGTTGTATGGGTTGCTTTTTTCACTGCTGAAAATATAATCACTTTAGCATGAAAATCAAAATTTTGCGCATACAACAGCCGCTATTATCACATCTTCCAGCCGCCGTAAATAACCCTCCTACCCGGCTGCCAGCTGCCTGTTGTAATTCATCCTGAACTCCTTTGGCGTGCATCCCCTGCGCCGCTTAAAAAGCTTGTTGAAGTTGGCCATATTGTTAAACCCGCAGTGATAGGCAATTTCCGCAATGGTTAATTCCGTGGAAACCAGCATCCGCGCTACATTGCTCAATCTTATCTCCACCAGGTTCTCTGTGAAGGTAAAACCGGTTTGCGCTTTTATAAAGCGGCTGAATGAGGCTTCGGACATATTCACCACCTGGGCTATCTCCGGCAGGGTAATAGGGCTGCCATAGCGCCGGTTCATGTATTTGAATGCCTGCTCCAGCCGCTGGCTTTCATGGGTAACCACTTCCCGGCTGAACGAAGTGCCGGATAACAGCGTGCTGTTACGCGCCGTGGAAAGGTCGTGCAGCAGCGACAACAACCCCAGGAAAGAGTCGAACCCGCTCATACGCTCCAGCTCCAGCATGCGCACCGCTGCCTTACGCGCCATTTCCGGGGCAAAGCACACGCCCCTGCTGCCCATTTCCAGCAACCGGCGGATAGACCGCAGCTGGTCTTTTTCCAGGAACCCCTGCGAAAAAAGGTCGGGTTTAAACTGCAGCGTTATTTCCAGCACATCTTCTTCCCGGTCTTCCAGGGTAAACCAGCCATGCGGCAGGTTGGGGCTAACCAGCACCAGCTCCGCATCTTCAATATGCCCTATATGATCCCCCACGATACGTTGTATGCCGGCGCCGCCGATGATCAGGTTCAGCTCAATTTCTTCGTGTGAATGTAAGGGAAATGCGAACCTGTTCTTGCGGCGTGAATAAATGGAAAAACAATCATTGGCGCTTAAAGGCGTTACCTCACGCATCACTTTTTTTAACATAGCAGTTTCATGCAACATGGAATTCTGATTTTAGCGTACAGGATTGTTGTGATGCCTCAATATTATTCCGCGCCGGCCAATAGGCTTTGCACCCCGGTGCAGGATTCTTGCATTATAGTACACACCGGTGTACATCTCAAATAAGGCATTAATTATCAATACATTTTGAATGCAACAAATAAAAATACCTTGCGGTCTGCCGCAGGTGAATATATTTGAGCCATTAAATCCGCGGGGAACATTTTTTATCAACCAGTACGCGCACCACAGAACAACATCATGCGATTACGTGATTTATGACAAGGTGTTTCAGCATATATTTGATCCTCCTGCTCCTGGCAGGGGTTGTCCCTGATACCGCCGGGCAGTCTGCCAACTATCATTTTTACAGCATCACTACCGATAACGGGCTGCCCACCAACGATTACCAGAAAATCTGCTACGACTCCAGGGGTTTCATCTGGCTGGCCTCATTTGATGGGCTGTTCCGCTGGGACGGGTATACGATCACCAAATACCTTCATGATGAAAAAGACAGCCTCACGCTGGATAACAATATTGTTTATTCAATTTTTGAAGACAGCCGGCACCGGCTGTGGGTAGGCACCATCGACGGGCTGCACCTGTATGATCCTGCCCTTAATATTTTCCGGCGCATTGCGCTGGATAAGGCGCATGATAAGATACCCGTAAACGCTATCCTGGAAGACGATGACCGCCAGCTTTGGCTGGGCACCTCCAATGGGCTGTGCCGCTACGATCCTGTGCGGCAACAAGCGGACTGGTACCCCATGGAGCAGGAAGCGCATATTATTTTTTGCCTGGCCAAAGGGCCGGACCATACCCTGTGGGGAGGCACCTTTAATAAAGGCGTTATCCGGTTCAACACCCGCACCCACCGGTTCAGCTACCTGCAAAATACCGCCGCCAATCCCAATGTGCTGCCCAGCAATAAGATCCAGTGCATACTGGTAGACCATCAGCAACGGGTTTGGATTGGCACGGAAGACAGGGGTATAACGGTAATGGATATACACGGCAACCGGCTGGCGCCGTTCCATAACAATCTGGAGCATAGCACCATCCGCTGCCTCTATGAAGATAAAAGCGGCAACATCTGGATAGGCGTTGGCAGGGAGCCGCTGTGCCTTATCAGCAAAAACGACCTGCAGCCCGTGCCCGTTACCACGCCATCGCGCAATGCCAACCTGCCGCTGACCACCATCACCTCCATTACAGAAGATGATTTTGGCAATACCTGGTTTGCATCGTCCGGCAATGGGCTGTTCAGCACCAACAGGAACAAGAACCGGTTCACCAACCTCCCTGGTAACGGCAATACGCCGCCCGGGCTTAAAACCACGGTTATCACCGCCATACACCAGGGGCATGATGGAAAAATATGGATCGGCACCGCCGGCAACGGCATGCTGCGCTATGAACCGGACAGCACTGGCGGCAAGCTGCTGCCAACGCCCCTGTACGGCAGCCTGGCGGTTAATGATATTGCGGAAGACAGGAACGGCGATATATGGGTAGGCACCTGGAGCAGCGGGCTGGTAAGATACAGCCCGCTGAACGGCAGCATACAGCGGTTCACCCACGATCCGGCCAACAGCTATTCCCTGATCAACAACGATGTAAAATGCCTGCTGGCCGATGACAGCCTGCTTTGGGTAGGCACCCATGGGGAAGGGCTTTCTGTGCTGAACCTGCGCACTCGCCGGTTCACGCACTACCGGAACAACCACAATTATCCCTTTAACATGCAGGCCCCGGCCTGGGTGAACCATTTATATAAAGACCATGCCAACCGGGTATGGATCAGCACCTACAGCGGTATATTCCTGTGGGATGGAAAAACGTTCCGGCAATTCAGCCACTCCAACGATCCGGCCAGCATTAACAGCAACTCGGTAAACATGGTGTGCGGCGACAGTAAAGGCAACATTTGGGTGGTAACGGAACAGGGCCTGGACCAGTACCAGGAAAAAACCGGCGCTTTCCTGCACCTGAACGCAAAGTACGGGCTGCCCCCCTCTATGAAATCTATTGTGTGCGACCGAACGGACCAGCTGTGGATGGGCACCAATGAAGGGCTCATATGCCTGCAGCCGGCCACGGGAAAGGTTACACGCTATGACAATAACGACGGCCTGCCGGAAAAAACGTTTTTCCAGAAGGCAGCCATGGTAGCCGCCAACGGCTGGCTGTACTTCGGCAGCCCCAAGGGGTTCAGCTGCTTCAACCCCGCCAGCATTACGCCCCTGGAGTTTCCCAGCACGTTTTACTTCCGCAGCCTGTATATTTTCGGAACAGAACAGCGGCCGGGCCAGCCCAACAGCGTATTGCAGCGCAGCCTCTATCTTACCGACACCATTACCTTAACACAAAAGCAATCGTTCTTTACCATAGAATTTGCGGCCATCAATCTTTACGCGCCACAAAAGATCCGGTACAGCTATAAGCTGGATAACCAGTTTTCCGACTGGATAAACGTGGTGGATGAACGAAAAATATCTTTCGCCCACCTTCCGCCCGGCATCTATAATTTACAGGTGCGCCATACGGATGTTTATGGCAGCTGGCAGCCCAATGCAAAAACACTGGTGATCAGGATATTGCCTTACTGGTGGCAAACCTGGTGGTTTAAAGTGCTGGCCGCGCTGGTGATTGCCTTTATTATTACCGGCACTTTTTACTGGCGGGTAGCCAGCGTAAGAAAACGCAACCGGTTCCTGCGGGCAGAGGTAAAACGGCAAACCGCCCGGCTGCAGGAGTCCAACATTTCGCTGCTGGAGCAGCGGGATAAGATTTCGCTGCAGAAAGAAAAGCTGGAAGCTTCCTATGCGGAAATAGTAAGGCAAACCAATAAGATACTGGAACAGCAGCAGCAGATCTCCAGCCAGAACACGGAGCTGGAAATGGCGGTGCAGCAGCTGGAAAAGCTCAATAAATCAAAAGACTACTTCTTTTCCATCCTGGCGCATGACCTGAAAAACCCGGTGGCCGCCCTGAAAGAGCTGTCGGGCTACCTTTACGGGCACATGCCGGAAATGGAGCCCGGAACGCTGCGGCAGTACCTGCGTAATATGCATCACTCCTCCACGCATGTATTTGAGCTGCTGGTGAACCTGCTCAGCTGGTCCATGTCGCAGTCGCGGAAAATGCAGCCCAACCCCGAAGCCTGCGACATGGCCGCTATTATACAAAACAATGCGGCGCTGCTGGAGCCGCACCTTCATAACAAAAACATAGCGCTGATCAATGAAGTCGGCAGCTGCTGGATATACGCCGACCCGCAGATGATGGATGTAGTGATCCGCAACCTGCTGTCGAACAGCATTAAGTTCACCGATTACGGCGGGTATGTAAAAATAGCCGCGCAGTCCTGCAACGGCAAAGTGCTGCTTACCATCAACGACAACGGCATTGGCATGTCCGGCAAAACCCTGGAGCACCTTTTTGATATAGACAAGCAAACCGTGAATTGCGGTACTGCCGGCGAAAAAGGCACGGGCCTGGGCCTGGTGATCGTAAGGGATTTCCTGCAGGCCAATAATGCCGCCATCAGCGTAAGCAGCCAGCCTGGCAGGGGAAGCACCTTCACCATTGAGCTGCCTGCGGCAGAAGCGCCGGAAACAACAGCTCCCGCGCCGGCGCAGGATAATGTTGCGGTGCAGCACACCCCCTGGCAGCAGCTGCCCACAGAAAAATTCCTGCAGCTGAAAGGCAGGAAAATATTGCTGGTAGAAGATAACCGGGAAATGCGCGATTACCTGCGCCTGCTGCTCTCCGAAATATTTGAAATATTTGAAGCTGAAAACGGCAGCAGCGGGTATACCATTGCAAGAGAGGTAATGCCTTCCGTTATTATTGCCGACCTGCTGATGCCCGGCATGAACGGGCTGGAATTTTGCCGGCAAATTAAATCCGATACCGCAACCAGCCATATCCCGGTAGTAATACTCACCAGCCAGGATGCCAGCACCATGCAGGCATCGGGCTATGAAGCCGGCGCAGAGGCCTACCTCACCAAACCGGTAGACCCCGGGCTGCTGGCGCAGGTATTGCTTAACCTCCTGCACCGGCAGGACACTACTTACCAGCGCCTGCGCGACCAGCTTTTCAGCGACATGCCGCTCACCACCGAAATGCAGCACATTGCGGAAGCCGACAAGGAATTTTTGCAGCAGCTGATCCGGTATATTGAAACGCACATGGGCAACCAGGACCTGGATGCGCAAAGCATTGCCAAAGCGCTGTATGTTAGCAGAACGCTGCTGTACAACAAGCTGAAAGCCCTTACCGGGCAAACGGTGCACGAATTCATCAAAATCATACGCCTGCGCAAAAGCGTACAGCTGCTGATAGACAGTAACATGAGCATTAACCAGATCGCCTTTGAAGTAGGGTTCAACAGCCACTCCTATTTCGATAAGTGCTTCATCAAACAATACGGCGCCGGCCCGCGCGAATACATTGCCCGGAAAAGGGCCGGCATGAAATAGTTTCAACATAATAATTCGCTGGATAAGCATTAACCCGCGGTAAACATGGCCGCTACCTTTGGCTGGATGAAAAACTATGCTAAGGTAATTCCATGTTACGTGCTGCTGTTGGCTGCAGCAGCTGCCTACGGTAACGATACCACGAAGATTATCAGCGTTCATTCACCCGCTGCCCCGGTTAAACGATATGAAAAAGCCGAATGGCGTATTGCGCTCAGCGCAGATTATACCAATCCCTACGACCAGCGCCAGGTAATGCTGGATATGCACCTGGTGTCCCCTTCCGGCAAACCGCTGTTGCTGCCCGCCTATTACGACCCCGAAGCGCATATCTGGAAATCGAGATTTGCGCCGCAGGAAACCGGCCAATACCGCTATTACTTTGAGCTGACAGCCGGGGGCAATACCGCCACCAGCAAGCAGCAGTCGTTCACCGCGCAAAACACTGCCCGCAAAGGCTTTTTGCATAAAAATAACCTGTGGACCTTCCGGTTCGACAACGGGGAGCTGTTCCGCGGCATTGGTGAAAACGTGGCCTGGGAATCCCGTTCATTTGAGAATGATAAATGGACCTATGATTACCTGCTGCCATCGCTGGCCCGCAACGGCGCCAATTTCTTCCGCACCTGGATGTGCTACTGGAACCTGCCGCTGGAATGGCAGCAGCCCCGCAGCACCAAAAGATACCAGCCTACTGACCAGTATTTCCATCCCGGCGCTATCCGGCGAATGGATGAGCTGGTGCAAATGTGCGACTCGCTGCAGCTGTATTTTATGCTCACGCTCGACTGGCACGGCCACCTTATGGAGCACGGCGGCTGGCAGCACAGCCGCTATAACACGGCCAACGGCGGCCCTGCTGCAACACCCACGGAGTTCTTCACCAGCAGGCAGGCGCAGGAAATGTACAAGAACAAGCTGCGCTACCTGGTAGCACGCTGGGGTTACAGCACCAGCATTGCGGTATGGGAGTTTTTCAATGAAGTGGATAATGCCGCATTTACCCGGCAGGACAGCATTTTGATACCTGCATCCGCCATTACGCAATGGCACCTGGAAATGAGCCGGTACCTGAAAGATATAGATCCTTACCAGCACCTGGTAAGCACCAGCATTTCCCACAGGGACATACTCGGATTGAACTCCATTCCCTATATCGATTTTAACCAGAAACATATTTACAAGCACACGGAAAAAATACCGGGCATTTACCCCGACTATATTCAAACATACGGCAAGCCTTATGTAGTAGGCGAATTCGGGTACCGCTGGGAAGACCAGGACCCGAAGTACGCGCAGGAAGCCTGCTATGATTACCGCAGGGGACTGTGGTACGGCATGTTCAGCCCCACCCCCATCCTCCCTATGTCGTGGTGGTGGGAGCTGTTCGACGATCAGCACATGACCCCTTACCTGCGCGCCGCCGCCACCATCAGCAATATGATGCTGAAAGCAGGCAAAGGCAGCTTTGAGCAGCTGCCGGTGAGGGCTGCCATACTGGAAAGCTATGCGCTCCGCTGCGGCAGCAGCATTTTCGTATACACGTTGAATAATACTGGTAACCCTGCGCCGGCAAACATGTCCCTGCCCATTCCCCCGGGGTACAGCCTGCAGCTGTTCTCCCCGCTGAAAAACACCTGGCAACGCCGGCCCTACCAGGTTTCAGCCGATGGTACGGTAAAGGTCAAAGACACATCGGTACCGGCAAAAGAAGCGCTGATCCTGGTATTTACTCCCGGCCCCTGACCCATGTAACGCCCTAATCTACCCTATAAACATTCATTATTCCACTAAAAAAATGTTATGAAAAAAATCACCATCGCACTACTTGCATTAGCCACCTGTGCTGCCGTAAGCTGCAAAAAAGATGTTGCAGCCGACGGCGGTAACGGCAAAACCCAGCCCAGGGCTGCGCTTCCGCAAAGCGCCTTTAGCCTGTGGAGCACCTGTAACGGCTCGCCCTACCTGATTTCCGGCACCAACGGTATATGCGTGCCTGTGGGTAACTGCAGCACCGATATTGACGCCGCGCAGCAGAATGGCGGACAAAGCGCCACGGGCCTGCAGTTCAACGGCTGCTTCAAAGGCGGCAGCAATGCCTACAGCAGCGCCAGCGAACAGGCCGTATTCCTTTGCGACAACGTGAGCCAATGGAACGGTAATGAAATGGGATTTGTAAAAACGCTTAACGATAATGTGCTGAAAGGTTACCTGCAGGGCGGCGGACAATACATTTACCAAACCATTTCAGTAAACGACAATGGCTATCATACCTTTAAATGCCAGGCCAGGAGCAGTAATACGCACCAGGTAGATTTTTATGTGGACGGGAGTTACAAATTCACGCTCACCAATAACAGCGGCAGCTATTACGGCAACTGGTACTATTTCGTAGGCACCAATCACTGGTATGGCGGCACTAACCCTGCCGGTCAGCAGATCGAAATGTATAATATGACCACTTATTAATCCATCACATACTTAGGGCGAAATAGGCTGTATCAAAATATGATACAGCCTATTTTTATGCCGTTGCTTAACGGAAACGCACAATGCAGAACGGTATGCCCAACCTTAACGTCCAGCTGCTGCACATGGCCTGGTTCAGGCGCGTTACGGCTGTTTCGCCGGTGCTGAGATAAAGCGCCTCTTTGCCATGCCCCGTAACGCGGTAATCGTACACCAGCTCCAGCAGCACAGCGGCTGATTTATTCAGCTGCCGGCTGATACCCAACGATGGCTGCAATGCAAAACCCTGTGCAGTATGCCGGAAGCTCAGCGGATGCTGAAAGCTGGGTATCAGGTTCCAGTCGGCCACGGCCCTGTACCAAAGCTGGTGATAGGCCAGTGCCGGCTGCAGGGAGGTACGCGCCCACAGCTGCCTGGTTGCCGCCACTTTCAGGAATATTCCCTGCCAGCTGCAACGGTAGTAAGCATGCAGGTCCCCGGGCGTAAAGCGGTCTGCCGGCAACAGGTACTGCTGCTGCTGCAGGGATGTGTACCCCGCCCGCACCTGGTATGCGGATTTCGCACTCCGGTAAATCACCCGGCCAAGTGAGCTGCTGAATGACTGCAGGTGCCCTTTGCCAGCGTTAAAATAACCGGCATAGGAAGGATATTGCCGGTCGTCTTCCTGGTAGTCATGATCAGTGGCGCTGCCGCTGAAAATACCGGCCCTGCTGTACTCCACCACAGCAAACCACCGGCGTACCGGCTGCAGCCGCACTGCCACGAAAGCGCCTGCTGCTTTGAGGTGGTTCCATTTCAATTCAGACATGATGTTGGGAGATGTGCCGGCGCTGTTGCCCGCCACCGACCAGCTTACCGACGTGCTGGCGCCTGCAGCCGCAATATAGCCGGTGAGCAGCGGCTGCTGTAATGAAGAAGCCTGCTGTGCTTCCGCGGAGCCGCAGAGCGCACAACAGGCCAGGAAAAATATTCCGGTTTTGACTATTTCCATCCGGGCATCTTTTCCAATGTTATAATGTTATCGGACTGGTACAGCTGTTTCAGCTCCGCATCAGTATTTTTATCAAATGTAAGCTCTGACCAGCTCATGAAAAATACCCAGCTGCTTTGCGCGCGCAGTTCCGCAGCTGAAGGCAGGCGGTCGCACTCCCCGATGGCAATGGGCTTGCCTTTGGCCGCGCGCAACATGATCTCGTATTTATTCTGCGTATAGCCCGAGCCGTCATATACATCCAGCGCGGCAATATCAAAATAATCCGGGCCGGGATAATAGTTGACGGCGTCGCCGGAAAGAGAGCCGAAGTCCTGTATGTCCCATACCCAAACCAGGTTGGTGAGCCCTTTTGTTTTAGTCATATAATCATGGAGCAGGCGGTATAGCTTCACCGTACCGTTCTCCCCCGGCCGGCCGCCCCACCAGAACTTACCCTGGTTCATTTCATGCATGGGGCGCCACAATACTTCTACTCCTTTGTCTTTCAGCTGCTGCAGGTAGGTGCATACTTCATCTACCCTTTGCAGCCAGCGCTTGTTAAGCGCCGATCCCTGTGTGCAAAGCTCCGTCCACTGCGCATCGGTGAGGGTGCTAAGCACGCCTTTCCCGTCGTCCCAGCCGCAGGGCTCATCATTGGCCGGGTTGCAGGCATGCCACATGATATTAACCACAGCGCCCTTTTCCCATTGCCTTGCCGCTTCGTCAATCATCAGCTGGCGGTTGTTGATGTTATCTTCCTGGAAAAGGAAATCGCCGCTCCACAGCGCCGGGTAGCTGCCGGTGGTAGTGTATATCTGTGTTGTCCACCTGGCCGGCGTGCTGTTGGGCTCCCGGTTATGTATGCCTGCCACCGTTTTTTTACCGGCAATGCTGTACAGGAAATTGAGTGTGCGGAAAGGCGTTTTCACGGAATCTTCCGCCGGCGCCACTGCGGGAGCGCTGCTCTTATTGCAGGCGCCAATGGCCATTAAGGCCGTAAAAAGCATTATATTCAGTGTCATCTTTTTCATAATGGTAATGGCTACTGGTTCTTTTTAACATCTATCCAGAACCGGCGGGGGTGTTTAACAAATTTGTCCAGGTCCGAATAAATATTCACCCAGTCGTCTGTGCCGCTTAAAGTAAAATCAAATGAATTGTTGGTGATGGTTTTACTGAGGCCGTTGCCAAGGTCAATGGACCCCGCATCCCTGAAAGCGCCGGTGGTGCGTTTGCCGTCTTTGCTGATGAAAGTAACCGTATTGTTTACATAATCCCTTTCCCAGGTGCTTTCGCCGGTGGGTATCAGGCGGTACACATCATTCAAATCTGTAACAGGGTTGCTGAATACGAAGCTGGCATAAGCGCCGTCGGGGCCTGCGTTGTTCGTTACCTTGCCGGTGGTTTTGCCGTCTGCCGTAACGCCGCTGAACTCAAAGGTAAGGGTATTATCCAGCTCTTTGTCGGGCGTATTGGCGCCGGTCCATACCCAGGGCTTATCCTGCAGGTTTATGACGGCGCCGCCGCCATATTCAGGGCCGGTGCCCCCATATAACACTAAAGCCTCTACGGAGTAAGTGCCCAGCAGCGTTTCTGTAAAAGGTATGATCTCCACCGTCCATTCCTTTGTAGTGCCGGCTTCGGATGTAATGGTAAACTGCGCCTGGTTGTTGTTTCCTGCAAAATCAATCGGCTGGCCGTTGGCCGGTGAAATAGATGATTTGTACGACGTTTGTATGTTGGCCACTACCTTGCTGAGGTCTGTACCGGCCTGCACCAGCACTTTAACAGTGGCTTTAGCTTCCAGGCGGTCAATGCTGGCAGGGCCTATCTGCACCAGGTCCCCGCCCAGGGTAATGGCTTCAATGGAACGCTCGTTGCTGGTAACGCCGTCAAACGGATCTTTGGTGCAGGACGCACACAGTAACAACAGCAGCCCTATTGTATATAGAGATATATGTTTCATTCGCAACTGGTTTTATTTCATTAAAGGATTTGTGTCTATCTCCCTTTGCGGTACCGGGAAGAAGTAAGCGCCGCTGGTAATGGTTTTGCCGTATTGCTGTACCAGCACTTTTTCCATGGTGTTGGTCCGGCGCAGGTCAAACAGGCGGTTGCCCTCAAAGGCAAGCTCCCAGGCCCTTTCCTGTATCACGGCATTGCGGAAAGCAGCTACGCCCAGGCCGGGCTGCAGGTCGCCGATAGCGGCACGTGCGCGTATTTTGTTAATGGCTGCATAGCCTTCGGCAGTAGGACCGCATGCTTCCGCATATACCAGCAGAATGTCGGAGTACCGGATAATGGGAGAATTGGCGCTGCTGGCGTCACCGATACGCTCCGGGTCAATGAACTTTCGCGTGAACGGGCGCGAGCTGCTGGTAATATCCAGCTGGTACGTTTGCCCGTTATTGGTGTAGGACGAAACGATCAGCTGTGTTTTCCGCCGGTCGTTATCCGCATAGCTGAAATAAATACCCGGTTCCGTGCGGAAGTGCCCCCAGCCCTGGCCAATATCAATGGTAGCGCTGTCGGGCTTCAGCTGGTTATACGGGATGGTCATTGGCCTGTCTGCCGGCAGGAACATGTTCGGCAGCTTGGAGAAGCTGCCTTCCCGGTCGCCGCTGCGGTCAACGGCCGCATCAAAAATATGCTCGGTAACGGCTGCCTTTTTATAAATATCAATGTTGAAAATATCGGGCAGGCTGGGCGTAAACGCAAAAGCTGTTTGCCCGTTCACCACTTTATCTGCATATAATTTTGCCTGCGCATACATATCATCGGCATTGGCAACAAACTCGTACCCCGGCGATCCGGATGCTTTGGAGGAGGCAAGATGCAGGTACACCTTTGCCAGCAATCCTTCAGCAGCAGGCCTGTTGGCCCGGCCTTCGCTGATGCGCTGCTGCGTGATCAGGGAATCTGCCGCCTTCAGGTCGCTGATGATCAGGTCATAGATCTCTTTGATAGAAGATCTGGCCATGGGTATCTGCGAAGCATCATCAATGGTAGTGGTGCGCAGCGGCACTTCGCCGAACATGCGCACAAGGTTAAAGAAATGCAACGCGCGCAGGAAATAGCCTTCCCCTGTGATCTGGTTACGCTCTGCTTCCACCATGCCCGGTATCTCCGGTACATGGGCAATCACCGCGTTTGCCCTGGCAACGCCGCGGTAGGCATAGGTCCATATATTGTCCAGGTCAGGATTGGTGGAGGTGGTTCTCAGCTCATCCAGCTCAAAGTTGCCAACGCCTGCATCGCCTTTCTGGGTAAGGTTTTCCGTGGGCAGCTCCGTTGTAATGTAATAGCCCCTGGAATAATAACCTACTTCCGGCAATATGGAATAAGCGTAGATAATAGCGGCCCTGGCATCATCCGGCGTTTTATAATAGGTTTGCGAATTGATCATGCCATAAGGCTGTTCCGTCATTTTGGAGCAGCCGGCAAGCAAGGCTGCTGCCAGTATGCCGGAAAATATATAGTTGAATCTGTATTTTTTCATGCTGGTGATTTTTACGGATTAGAAAACAACATTGGCGCCCAGGGAAACTGCACGCGGCCGCGGATAAGCGCCGTTGTTGATACCGCTCTCCCCTACTTCGGGATCAAAACCTTTATTGAAGTGGGTAAAGGTGTAAAGGTTATTACCGGACAGGTACAGCCGCAGGCTTTTTACAAACTTTACGGCATCTGTTTTCAGGTTGTAGCCCAGCGTAACATTCTGCAGGCGCAGGAACGACCCGTCGGTGAGGTAAAAGTCCGACGCCCGCCAGCCCCTGGTGCCATTGGCGCGCGGGTATTCGGTGCTGGGGTTATCAGGCGTCCAGCGCTGCAGCCACCTGCTGGGCGTCATTTTCTGGAAGTCCCACACATCGCCGCCCTGTACGCCGTACAGCTGCAGGGAAAGGTCGAACTGCTTATAACGCACATTGGTATTAATGCTGTAAATAAAATCAGGATTGGGATTGCCGATAATGGTGCGGTCATAGGAATCTACAATACCATCAGGCTTGCCTTCGGGACCGGATATATCAAGATATTTGATCTCACCCGGCTGCGCATCCACGCCGGTAAGCCCTGCTTTAACGCCTTCATCAAGCGATTGAATAATACCGGCGGTTTTATAGCCGTAAAAAGCAAACATAGGCTGGCCAACCGTATAGGTGCTGATCTGCTGGCGCACGGACTCGTACAGCGTGCCAATGAACACCTGGTTGCTTTCGCCCATGGCCACTACCTTATTCACGTTTTTGGTGAACATGCCGCCAACGTTCCAGGTCAGGTCTGCTTTATCTATTACCGCGGCGTTAAAACCTATTTCTATACCGCGGTTGTCAATTTCCCCATCGTTGATCCACTGCTGGTCGTAGCCTGCGCTGGGCGCAATGGTTTTAAGCCGCAGCAGGTCGCTGGTGCGCTTAATGTAATAGTCGGCGCTGATAGTAAAACGCTGGTCGTAGAATCCGATGTCCATGCCCAGGTCAAGGGAGCGGGTGGTTTCCCATTTAAGGCTGTTGTTGCCAAGGCCTGCTACAATGGTGCGGCCCTGTTCATCGTTGGCCCCTGCAAGCCCGGGACCAAAGCCGGTTTCAAACACCGACCCAGTAAAGTATTTGGCAGATCCGAAGCGGTCCAGCGTTTGGTAAGGACTGATACCCTGGTTGCCGGTAAGGCCGTAGCTGCCACGGAACTTTAATTCTGAAAAGATGTTGAGGTCTTTAATGAACGGCTCTTCACCTGCTTTCCACGCCAGCGCGGCAGAAGGAAAGAATGCCCATTTATTGTTGGAACCGAACTTGGTTGATCCGTCGGCCCTGGCCGTGAGCGTAAGCAGGTAGCGGTCTTTGAACGAGTAGTTACCGCGGCCGTACCACGATGCAAGGCTGAACCGCTGCAGGTCATTGGAGATGAGCATGGTGCCGGCAGTGGCCAGGTTTTCGTTTTTCATTACATCGTTAATGAAATTCTGGCCGGTGAGCGTGCTAAACCTGTTCTCTGTTTTCTGGTAAGAGAAACCGGCTACCAGCGTAGCGGTATGCTGTTTGCCAAATGCTTTGGTGGCGGTGAAATAGTTTTCATTCAGCAGGTCAAAGTAATTCCCGTTGGCAATGCTGCCGTAGCTGCCTTTGTTATCCAGTGCGCGCTGCGTGCTGTTCTTGGGGTCGTACTGGTCCTGTATGCTGTTACCGGATTTGGCGTTAATAGACGTTCTGAACTGCAGCCAGCTGTTGATCTGGAAATTAACGTACAGGTTGCCCATGAAGTCTGTTGTTTTGGTAGTGTTCAGCAGCTGGTTGGCCAGCGCAATGGGATTACCAAAATCCGTATTGCTGTTCCGGAAGTAATTGCCGGCGGAGTCATATACCGGCCATATCCTGGACCGGCCTACGCCCAGCTGCTGGCCCGAAGCCTTCGTATAGGCAAGGATTACGTTCGTTCCCGCGGTGATGCCGCTGGTGAGCTGCTGCTCCAGGTTAAGGCGGGAAGTGTATTTGTTATAACCGTTGCGGATCACCATGCCCTGCTCGTTGTAGTAGTTGCCGGAGATCGCATATTTTGTTTTTTCATTGCCGCCGTCGGCGGTAAGCGTATAGTTCTGGGAATAGGGTTTGCGGTACACCAGGTTCACCCAGTTGGTATTATAGGGCCATTGCGGTTTATTGGGGTCCAGCCCTCTCAGTTCCGCGATAGACGGAAAGTATACCATGCCGTTTCCTACAGGCCGGTAAATGCCTATATAAGGCACGTCTGTGGCAATAGCGCCGCCATTGACGGCCGACTCGTTGGCATAGGTGGCGTCTTCCACGGGATCGCGCCATACATCCGGTTTATTGGACAGGAAAGATTTTGTTTGAAGCGTATTAAACGAAATGCGGTGCTGGCCTGCCTTCCCCTTGCGCGTGGTAATAACAATTACGCCATTGGCGCCGCGTGAGCCGTAAATAGCGGCGCTGGAGGCGTCTTTCAGCACTTCGATGGATGCAATGTCCTCAGGGTTGATCTGTTTCAGGTTGCCGGCATCTCCCCACGGATAGCCATCTACCACCAGTAACGGATCTTTAGAGCCGTTGAGCGAGCTGGCGCCGCGGATGCGGATGGTAGCACCTGCGCCCGGGGCCCCGCCACTGGTGGTTACCTGCACCCCGGCAATCTTGCCCTGCAGCAGCTGATCTACCGAGGATGCCGGCGTTTTGTTCAGGTCACTGCCTTTTAACGTAGCCACTGCGCCTGTGAGGTCGCTCTTTTTCACAACACCGTAGCCCACTACCACCACGTTATTGAGGTTGCCGGGCAATAGCTGCATGTTCACTGTAATATCCGTCTGGCCGCCCAGCGGAATTTCTTTCGTCTGCATGCCAATGTAACTCACCATCATTGTTTTCCCCCTGGCGGGCACGTTCAGGGTAAACCTGCCGCTGCCGTCACTGATGGTTGCAGTTTTTGTTTCCTTTACCACTATCGTGGCGCCAGGCAGCGGTTTGGCCTGGTCGTCCAACACCCTGCCGGTGATCTTTCGCTGTTGCGCATGCACAATAATGGCTGGAAGGCATAGGAACAGGAAGATACTGCAGCATGCAATGAAATTTTTCATAACACTTTCAGTTTTTTAACGTAGAAATAATGCAACAAAAGTAACCGGGATAATAAGGTGTTTTTGGTGCTATTCCGTCATATCATAATCCTTAAATGATATTTCCCTTTATGATGGCTGAGCATATGAATTCGTCATTTGAGCATTACCATCCTGCCTTGCCGCGTGGATAGCTTTGTGGGCAACGATTTTTATCATGTAAGCAACCAATTCTTTATGTCAAATTTCCACACCAGGCTGCAGGCATTGCAGTCAGCGCACCAGCACCTGCTGCAAACAACCAATAAACCCATGTTACCCGGCAACGGCATCTTCCTGCGTTACCAGCATCCCGTACTAACGGCAGCGCATGTACCGCTGGAATGGTGCTACGACCTGCGGCCCCACGCTAATCCCTATCTCATGACCCGGTTCGGGATCAACGCC
>NZ_DASTRI010000003.1:0-29300 GCF_035761305.1 Chitinophaga sp.
GCTGCGGGTGAAGTACCGGATGCATGAAACAGAGGCTGCCGGATGAAAGCGCCGGAAAACCGGTAACAGCCGCCGGCATTACACGCAGTATAAAGCCGGGAAGGAAGGCCGCTTACCCTCATAAAACGGCTATTAGCTACCGCTTTTTACCTTTTTCTTTTTTCTTTTTACTTTTTGCTTTTTGCCTTTACTCCTCCTCCCCGGTATTCTTTAGCAGCATGAGCAGCGAATAGGCGCCTTTTACCACAAACTGCTGCCGGCCAATGTTGTCGTTTTCCGGGATAATGGCTACCAGGCTGTCGGCCTGTTCGCCTGTTTTCACTGGCTGCATTTCAAATACATGCGCATCTTTCTGCACAAAAACATAGTGCTGGTTCTGATAGCGCACTATGGCATCTTCCGGCAGGGCCCAGGCAGTATCTGCGGCCGTTTCTATCAGCGCATTCATAAAGGTGCCTGGTATAAGGGTACGGTCATAGTCCTCAAAATGGCAATGCACCTGCACGCTCCTGTCGGGCTCCAGGTCCTGGCCAATAAGGATGATCCTGCACTTATATTTCCGGGATGGGTTGCTGTTCGTATAAGCCAGCACCTCCTGCCCTATTGCCAGCTTGTTCACATCTTTTTCAAACACGGTGAGGCCCAGGTGTATATCATCAGGGTTCACGATCTCAAACAGCACATCTGTTGGATTTACGTACTTGCCGATGTTCACATTTACCCGGGTTACAAAACCATTAATGGGCGAGTAGATATTTACCTGCCGGGAAATATTGTTTTCGTCCAGGTGAGCGGCGTTTACACCTATGAGCTGCAGCTTTTCATCCAGGCTGCGCACCAGTATCTGCTGGCTTTTGTATTCAGCGGCTGTTTGCTGGAACAGCTTATCGCTGCTGGCCTTACTCTGGTTCAACACCTGCTGGCGGGCATATTCCTTTTCCAGGAAACCCAGGCGGGCTTTAGCGGTAAGATAATCCTGCTGCAGCTGTATATACTGCTGGTCTTCCAAAACGCCAATAATGCTGCCTTTGTTCACATGCATACCGGGCAGCAGGTTGGTTGACTTTAAATACCCTCCCAGCGGAAAGCTTATGCTCACAATGTTCTGCGGCGGCACATCTATTTTACCGCTTACCTTCAGCAGGGTTGACATGTGATGCTTTTGCGGGCGGGCAGTTACAATGCCGGCATTTTTCAGCTGCGCATCTGTAAGCTGCACCAGGCTGCCATTTTCATGCTGCGGCGGCGCCTTTTGCTCTGCCGAAGGCTTTTGCCCGCAGGCGGCCAGTACGATTGCTATTACCCATATATGCTGTTGTATGTGCTTCATCTTATTTATTCATTAATGCATGGATATTAATAATGGCGCTGTTCAGGTTATTCAGCGCATCAATGTATTCGTTGCGGATGCCGGTAGCCTGGTTGGTGATCAGCACCCATTCCAGGTAGTTGATTTCCCCGTTCATGAACTGTTCATTAGCGCCTTTGATCATGGTGTCGGCATTCTGCAAACCGGCGCCCTCAAAGTAGCGCACGGCCTGTAATGCCCGGCGGTATTGCTGCTGTGCGGCTGTGTACTGCGATTGTATTTGCTGCACGCCGGCCTGGTAATTATTTTCCGCCAGGGATTGACTGATCTTTTGCGCATTGATCCTGGCTTTTTGCGCCTGGAAAAAGAGGGGAATGCCCACGCCTACCTGTATGGAATGAAAGCGGTCGCCGGCAGCGTAATACTTATCGTCTGCGCCGGTGCCGCGTATGCTGGTATTGCTGTACGCTACAAACAGGTCGGGCAGCAGGCGGGCTTTCTCCACACTGTATTGCAGGTGGCTGATCTGCTGCTGCTGCGCCAGCAGCTGCAGGTAAGGATGCTGCAGCAAGGCGGCGGTATCGGCCATTGGAGGCAGCTCCATTTTGAGCGGGGTGCTGTCCGGCTCTACATCGGCGGCAGTGTTCAGCAATAGTTTCAGCTTTGATTGCAGTATGCCGTAATCCTGCTGCAGCTGGTACAGCTGCTGGCCTACCTGCCCACGTTGCGCAGCGGCCGTGGCTTTTTCCACTACATTGCTTTCGCCCTGCTGCAGGCGTAAGGTAGCTTTATCCAGGAAGGCGGCATACAGGCTATCCATATACCCTAACAGCTGCTGCTTTTCCCGCAGGTACAGCATATTATAATATACGGTGGTTACCTGCTGCCGCAGCTCTTTTTCCTTTACGGCCACGTTCAGCACACCGCCTTTCCATTCAGCATCCAGCAAAGCTTTTTGCCGGGTGTAAATAGTGGGGAACTTTAAGTTTTGCGTAACGGCAAAACGGGTATCGTTATAGGCGCTGTTGATCTGCCCATAATCGCCGGTAACCATGGTTTGCCCTACATCCCAGCCGCTGCCTTTGAGCCTTTGCAGGTAATCGGCATACAGCTTATCGGACCGCAGGGAGCGGTTATTCTTCAATGCGGTGTCCAGCGCAGCCTGCAGGCTTATGGGCGTTTGCGCGCGCACGGGCGGCACGCATAACAGGCATAATGGCAACAGCACCGCGGCCACAGCTTTTGGCGGACGTGCATGCCCGCCTTTTTCAAACAGCAGGTACAAGGCAGGCAACACAAACAGGGTAAGGAAGGTAGCCACCACCAACCCGCCGATAACCACGGTAGCCAGGGGACGCTGCACCTCCGCACCGGCGCCGTTGCTCAGGGCCATGGGCAAAAAGCCCAGGGAAGCCACGGAGGCGGTCATCAACACCGGTCTTAAACGCATGTGGGTGCCCTGCAGTATCAGCTGCCGCACATCGGTATGGCCGCTTTGCTTCAGGCGGTTGAACTCCGCTATCAGCACAATGCCGTTTAACACTGCTACGCCAAACAATGCGATAAAACCTACGCCGGCCGATATGCTGAAAGGCATACCTCTTAAGGCCAGCGCCAGTATGCCGCCAATGGCCGATAAGGGTATGGCGGAATAAATGAGCAATCCCTGCCTCAAAGAATGAAAAGCCAGGTACAGCATAAACAATATAAGCAGCAGCGCCACGGGCACGGCCAGGGTTAAACGCTGCCGCGCGGCCTGCAGGTTTTCAAAGGCGCCGCCGTAAGATACGTGGTAGCCTGCGGGCAGCTTTATGCGCTGCTGCACCTTTTGCTGCAGCTCATGCACAATGCTCTGCACATCACGCCCACGTACGTTAAAGCCTACTATAATGCGGCGCTGCGCATCTTCGCGCTGTATCTGGTTGGGCCCTTCCTCTACATTTACGTCGGCCACCTGGCTTAAAGGTATTTGCGTACCTGCAGGGGTGGGAATGAGCAGCTGCTGTACATCGGTAACGCCTGTACGTTGTGCGCCGCTAACGCGCACCACCAGGTCAAAGCGCTTTTCCCCTTCGTACACCAGGCCGCTGCTTTGCCCGGCAAATGCGGCATTAACGGTTTTGTTGATGTCGCTGATATTAAGGCCATATTGCGCAATGGCGTCGCGGTTATAGCGCACCACTATCTGCGGCATACCGGTGGCGCGTTCCACGTACAGGTCTGCAGCGCCTTCTATGGTACGTACAATGCCACCCAGGTGGTCGGCCAGGCGGGCCAGGGTATCGAGGTCCTCTCCGTATATTTTGCACACCACATCCTGGCGGGCGCCGGTCATCAGCTCGTTAAAGCGCATCTGCACCGGGTACTGGAAGCCAAAGGTTACGCCGGGTACGGCCTGCAGGGCATGCCCCATTTTTTCCGCCAGCTCATTAAAAGTTTTGGCGGAGGTCCATTCGGATTTATCTTTCAGTACGATTATCATATCGCTGGCATCCAGGGGCATGGGATCGGTTGGTATTTCACTGCTGCCGGTTTTGCTTACCACCTTTATTACTTCGGGAAACTGCTGCAACAGTATTTTACTGCCCTGGGAAACGGCATTGATAGAGGTATTGAGGTTGCTGCCGGTAAGCACCCTTGTTTCAACGGCAAAGTCGCCTTCCTCCAGTTGGGGAATGAACTCCCCTCCCATCCTGCCCAGTATTATCAATGCTATGGCCAGCAGGGCCGCAGCGCCGCCTATCAATAGCCTGGGATAATGCAGCACCCGGTCAAGCACGCGCTGGTAGCGGCCGGCCAGCCGGTCCATCATACGGTCTGACCAGCTTTCTTTAACCGGTATTTTTTTGTTGAGGAACAAGGCGCTCATCATGGGTACATATGTTAAGGAAAGCAGGAAGGCTCCTATTAATGCAAAGGTGACGGTTTGCGCCATGGGTTTAAACATTTTGCCTTCAATCCCCGACAGCGCAAATACCGGCAGGTACACAATAAGGATAATAAGCTCGCCGAATACCGCCGCATTCAGCATTCTGCCGGATGTTTCCTGCACCAGGGCGTTCATTTCCGGCTGCGTAAGCTTTATCCTGTCTGAATGATGCAGGCGGTACATGCAGCCTTCTACAATAATGAGCGTACCGTCTACAATAAGGCCAAAGTCGAGCGCGCCCAGGCTCATTAAGTTACCGCTTACATGAAAAATATTCATGAGTATAACAGCTATGAGCATAGACAGCGGTATTACAGATGCTACCAGCAGGCCGGCCCGCAGGTTGCCCAGGAACAGCACCAGCACAAACACCACTATCAGCGCGCCTTCGAGCAGGTTTCGCTCTACGGTGCCAATGGCGTTGTTCACCATTTTGGTACGGTCCAGGAAGGGATCAATGATCACGCCTTCGGGCAGGGTTTGCTGTACCTGTTTTACCCGCTCTTTGATATTGCGGATCACGGCATTGCTGTTAGCGCCTTTGAGCATCATCACCACGGCGCCGGCAACCTCACGTTCACCATTATATGTTAAAGCGCCGTACCGGGTGGCATGGCCCATGTGTACTTCGGCCACATCCCTTATGAGCAGCGGAGCACCGCCGGCGGTGTGTTTGATCACTATTTTGCTGATGTCGTCTTCCGAGCCTACCAGGCCTTCGCTGCGGATGTACAGGGCTAGGGGCCCTTTTTCGATATAGGCGCCGCCGGTGTTCTGGTTATTGTTTTCCAGGGCGGTAAACACATCGCTGATGGTGATGCCGTGGGCAGCCAACTTTTCGGGCACCACGGCTATCTCATATTGCTTCAGATAGCCGCCGAAGCTGCTTACGTCGGCCACACCCTTTACGCCCAGCAGCTGCCTGCGCACTATCCAGTCCTGTATGGTGCGCAGGGCCATGGGATCGTAGCGGTCCTCATAACCTTTTTTGGCTCTTACTGTGTATTGGTATATCTCGCCCAGGCCCGTTGTAACAGGGGCCAGTTTGGGCAGTCCCAGCCCGGCCGGTATTTGCGCCTGTACTTCCTGCAGGCGTTCTGTTACCTGCTGGCGTACCCAATAAATATCTATATCATCATCAAATACAAGGGTTACTACCGACAGGCCAAAGCGGGAAAAGCTGCGGATCTTTTTCAGGCCGGGAATATTGCTGGTGGCCTGTTCTATGGGAAAAGAAATAAGCCGTTCCACGTCGGGAGCGCCCAACGCGGGACTTACGGTAATTACCTGCACCTGGTTGTCGGTAATGTCCGGCACTGCATCTATGGGCAGCCGGGTAACTTCGTAAACCCCATAGCCAATAAGGGCCAGCATACAGATGCCGACAACCAGCTTATGACGGATCGAAAAGCGGATAATATGGTTTAGCATAATATGCAGATATGCAAATGTGCAGATGTGCAGATGAATAGCAGCGTATTCATGCGCACAGGTGCAGTAATACAATGGTTTAAAATAACGTGCAGATATGCAAATGTGCAGATGAATAGCGGTGTATTCACACGCACAAATGCAGTAATGCAAATGCAATAGATAAATGATAAAATGAACAGTTACTTATGCAACAGATGTATAAATATAACAGCCGTGCTACCGGAATGGTTAACAGGCCGCATCCACGCTGCTGCGTAACACAATATCAGCAGGCGGCTTTGGGAGGCTGGAAAATTTCGGGGTGGTAAATAAGAGGATGGAAACGGTTGATATAAGCGGGGTACACGACCACCACCTGCCGGTGTGCGGCCATTGTTAGCTGTGGCTGCGCGGGCGGCGGCGGCACAGGACTGGCATAAACCACGTGCTCATGCGATTTAAAGGGCAGATCCATGTCGCGCTGGTAATCCTTGTCTTTTACATCACCATTGAAATAGTGCAATACTATAAAGGCCCAGAAAGAGATATTCGGGTTCTCTGCCCGGTGCTCATTCAGGTGTGCAAAAAATACGGGGATCTTGACCAGCTCGTTAAGCTCCGTAGCGTTGCACAGGTAAATGGTTAATAGTAATATGCTGATGATGCGGCGCACGGGGCAAAAGTAATTAATAAAGCAGAAAGCAAAAAGCGGAAAGCGGAAAGCTGGAAGTGGAAGGATGAAAGCGGAAAGCTGGGAGCCAAAAGGTGGGAGCCGGCAGTTGAAAGCGGAGAGCGGAAACCAAAAGATAAAGGAAAACAGGAGGAATGATGGAAGAATAGCCGAAAGTAAAAATTGAAGGCCATGTAAAAGCGGAAGGCCGGTGAAAGAAAACAGGCCGAAAAAGATATACCAGGGCAAAACCACAAACCTCAAAAACAAAAGCACAAAACCACCGATAGTACATGGCTTTGTGCTTTTTGCTTTTTGCTTTCTGCTTTATTTAACCGTTTCCAGCCAGGCAGTAGCCATCATGCTGGCGCCGGCTATGGAAGGGTGCACGCCATCGGGCGTCCAGTAAGCGCCGGGGGCTACTTTCTGCGCCTTGTCATAAATGCTTTGATAAGGGATGAACACCGCGCCAAAGCTGTCGGCCAGCTCGCGGGCTACCTTGCGGTACCCGTCAAACGTTGGGAACCATTTATCATCCACCGCCTTTACGCCATTTACTGCATAAGGCTCGCCGATAATCAGCTTTACATTGGGCAGCTTTTCTTTGGTGCGGGTAAGCAGGGCTTTATAATCGTCGTGGTATTTTTCCACCGTACCGTTATAGCTGCCGTTAAGGGTGTGCCAGTAATCGTTCACGCCTATAAGTATGCTCAGCACATCGGGCTTCAGGTTCAGGCAATCGGCATCCCAGCGTTCTGCCAGCTGGTACACTTTGTTACCGCTGATACCCCTGTTGTAGATCTTCAGGTTTTTATCCGCATGCTTTTCCAGCAACCTGCCGGCTGCCATAAACGCGTAGCCATGGCCCAGGGCGCCGGCATCGTTGGCCTTATCATTATCCCGCTTGCGGCCTACATCCGTAATAGAGTCGCCCTGGAAAAGCACTACGGCGTCTTTCTTCAGCTCTATTTTAGCCGCCTTTGTACCGCGGCGTTCTCCGGCCATAGCGGTAGTAACGATCTCCTGCAGGCTCATAGCCATAACAGTGCCCAATGCGGCTTTCTTCAAAAAGTTTCTGCGATCAGCATGTGGAATCATATAATATAATATTTACGATTTTAGATTTTACATTTGAATTGTGTAGCATGCGGGTTCCAGGAGATCAAATCTAAAATCTAAAATCGTAAATCTAAAATTAATGGGCGCTTTTCTCAAAAACTACGGCAATATTATCTGGTTACTGGCGGGGATTGTTGCCGGCAGCATATTGGGACTGCTATTAGGCCCGCGGGTAGCGGTGCTGAAGCCTGTGGGCGATATTTTCCTGAACCTGTTGTTTACGGCGGTGATACCCCTGGTTTTCTTTGCCATTGCGTCGGCCATTGCGAATGTAGACCGGGGCCAACGCCTGGGCCGCGTAATGTCGGTGATGATCATGGTGTTTGTAGGTACGGTGCTGGTGGCCGCCTTTCTTACCATTGTGGCTATCTGGATCTTTCCTATTCACCAGCAGGTAACCCCACAGGCGGGTGTTACGGAAAATATGCAAACCCTGCCCCTGGGACAGCAAATAACAGCCCTGCTGACCACCAACGATTTTTATGAGCTGCTGTCGCGCAAAAGCATGCTGCCCCTGATCATTTTCTCGGTGCTCATTGGCTTTTCCGTATTAAAGGCGGGCAATGCCGGCGAGCCTTTCCGCCGTTTCCTGAACAGCGGCAACGAGGTAATGAAAAGCCTCATTATCCTTATTATGAAACTGGGACCAATAGGTTTAGGCGCTTACTTTGCCTACCAGGTGGGTACGCTGGGCCCGCAGCTGTTTGGACTTTATGCGTGCTCCATGGCGCTGTATTACGGCTTTTGCCTGTTTTATTTTGTGGTGCTGTTCAGCGTATATGCGTTCCTGGCGGGCGGTATAAACGGCATAAAAAAATACTGGAAAAATAACGTGGTGCCTTCCCTTACGGCAGTAGGCAGCTGCAGCAGCATTGCCACTATACCGGCTAACCTGGATGCAGCACAGAAAATGGGGGTGCCGGCCCATATCAGCAACATTGTAGTACCCCTGGGCGGCACACTGCATAAAGACGGGTCCAGCGTATCGTCTATTGTAAAAATAGCCGTGGTATTTGCCATGTTCGGCCGTTCGCTGAGCGGGGCAGATACGGTGCTGCTGGCATTAGGCATTACCGTTATAGTAAGCATTGTAGAAGGCGGCGTGCCAAACGGCGCTTATATTGGCGAGCTGCTGATGGTATCTGTATACGGCTTTCCGCCGGAAGCGCTGCCCCCGGCCATGATCATTGGCACACTGGTAGACCCTATGGCTACCCTGCTGAATGCTACCGGCGATACGGCGGCAGCCATGCTGGTAGCGCGCTTTGTGAAAGCAAAGCCTACTTCAGCTTAGGCAGGCGCTTGCCTCCCCTCCATACTTCCGCTATTTTACGGGTATTGGTGATGTCTTTTGAAGGATCGCCTTTGAGCACAATAAAGTCGGCCTTTTTACCGGGCTGCAGGGTGCCATAATCGCCATCGATGTGCAGCATTTGCGCGCCGTTGCGCGTGGCGGCAGTAATGGCTTCAAGCGGCGTCATGCCGGCTTCCACCATCAGTTGCAGCTCCAGGTGCTCTGAGAAACCCTGGGCGCGTACCGGCTGCGCGCCGGAATCGGTGCCCATCACAATTTTTACGCCTGCGCTGTCGAGCTTATGCAGGTTGCGCTGCGCGGTGTGAAAGGCATTTATCTTCTTTTCCCGGGCAGGATCATCCTGCTGCTGTTTTTTATAATCGGCGCTGATCAGCATTTCCCAAACACCGGGCTCCAGGGAGGCTTTGAACAGCGAGTCGTTCAGCCATGCGGGCTGGCCGGCATAGGCAAAGCCGTAATCATCAATGCAAAGGGTAGGTATATAGTAAACGCCTTTGGCTTTTATATCATTGATCAGGGCGGGATCTATGTCTTTGTCGCGTATGCTGTGCGCAATTACATCCAGGCCGTCTGCTACCAGGCGGCGGGCGTCTTCCAGGTAATATACGTGCGCGGCTACACGCAGTCCCAGCCTGTGCGCTTCTGCAATGGCGGCTGCACATACTTCCGGCGACAGTTTGGGCAGGGCGCCGCCGCCGTCATCTACCCACATCTTTACAAAATCTACCTTCAGGGCAGCCAGCTGCTGCACGGCTTTTACCGCTTCTTCCGGTGTTTCGGGCCGCAGGGCTTTATCGGCAAAGCTGGCAGGCGGCGTGCCGCCTTTAGCGGCCAGTCCGTAACCGGCTGTATAAATAACCGCGCCGGGCAGTTGCCCGCGGCGGGAGGCATTGCGTAACGGGAAAACAGACGCATGGTCGGTGCCCAGGCTTAATACATGGGTTATACCAAACGCCTCATATTTTTTAAGCTGCCGCATAATATTGCCCTGCGTATAATTTTCCGGCCCCGACTTGTTGCCCTTTATCAGGCCCAGGTGGCCGTGCCCGTTCACCATGGCAGGCATTATTGTTTTGCCGGTATAGTCTATTACGCGAACGCCTGCCGGCAGCGGAGCGGTGGCCGGTATAATTTTGCTGATACGGTTGCCGTGCAGCACCAGGCTTACCTTCTTCCTGGGCGCAGTGCCGGTGCCATCTATCAGGGTAATGTTCTTTAATACGGTTCCGGGCGCTGCCGCGGCAGTTTTTTGCTGCGCAGGTACACGGCCGGCAATCATTAGCAGGATGGGCAGAAAATAGCGGCGTAGGTTCATAAGATATTACTTGTTAACAGGTCCTAAGATAACTTTTTCCAGGCAACCGCGCTTATTAACATCTGATTAGGGTAATATTACAGCTAACAGTCGTAATCTTGCCTCAACAAATTGTAGTGTAAATTCTAGGCAAAATTGTCGACCGCCCATTCCTGGGTGGTTTTTTATTGCTGTTTGGCAACCGCCAGTGTTTCAGCAATCCCGTTTTCGTAAGTGCTTGGCTGGTAATTAAAATAACCGTCAAATTTAGCGGAGCTGAAAATATAGGGATAGTTGTTCTGGTACAGCATTTCATGCAGCTCGCCAATGGTGGTGTTAAAAATACCGGCCAGCTTTACCATAAACCCGCCCAGCTTTGTGTAAGAAGGCTTTACGCCCAGCTGCGCGCCTATTAAAGCCGCATATTCCTTACCGGTAAGCCCCGGGTTGCAGGTGGGCATGTGCCATACCTGGTTGTCTGCCGCAGGCGTTTGCCCCAGCAGGTACAGGCCTTTGCCCGCATCGGGGGCATAGGTGTAGCTATGCGGTACATCGTCCTTACCCAGCCACATTCCTTTTTTACCTTTCACCAGGTTGGTGATCAGCAGGTTATTGAGTATGCCCGTAGTATCTGCCCCCGGGCCGTAAAAATCGGCCGACCTGGCAATGCTGGCCTGCAGGTTGCCGGCCTTTACTTCGTTCATCAGGCGGGTAGCAATCTGCGCGCGGATCTCACCTTTTTTGCTGATCGGGTTATAGGGAGTATCCTCTGTCATAGGCCCGTTCACCAGGCCATACATGTACACGTTGTCAAAGAAGATGAGGCGCGCATTATCGGTTTTACACGCATCTATTACGTGCTGCATGATCTTTGGCCAGGCAGCGGCCCATACTTTACGGTCGTAAGCCAGGCCGGCGCACAGGTAAACAACATTTGAACCGCTTACGGCTGCCTTGGTTTGTTCATAGTTGGTAAGGTCTGCCGCGGCAGTATCTGTTTTTATCGAAACGGCCTTTGGATGGCGGCTTACCAGCTTTATGGGCTGATTGTTCTTTAAAAGTTCTTTGGTAAGCTCCCTGGCTATTACGCCGCCGGCGCCTAAAATAGTGTGTGTCATAATGGGTGATTTCCTGTTTACGGGTTTATCGAATGGCATAATATACAGACGAAGCAAAGTAATAAATATTGCAGGAAAATAAATTTGGTTTACTGAACACCGTTCAGTAAGTTTGCACCGTAAACAATCTAACATGGGGATTGCAGATAGAAAGGAAAGAGAAAAGCAGGAAATGAAACGGCTGATCATGGAAGCATCTATGCGCATGTTTGCCGAAATGGGTTATGAAAAAACCTCTATCCGCAGCATTGCTGAAAAGATAGAATATAGCCCTGCCACTATATACCTGTATTATAAAGATAAAGACGAGCTGCTGTACGATCTGCAGGCACAGGCCTTTGACCAGCTGTTTGAAACGTTCAAGGAAAAGGCTACCAGCCGCAGCCCCTTGAAAAAGCTGGAACAGCTGTCTAAAGCGTATGTGCAGTTTGGGCTGGAAAAGCCGGACCTGTATGACCTGATGTTTATTATCCGCTCTCCTATGAAAAAGCTGGAAAAGGAAGACGGCGCATGGGATAACGGCGACCACTGCTTTAATTTTCTACTGGAAGTGCTGCAGCAGGGTATTGATCAGAAAGCGCTCCGGTTTAAGGACAAGTATGTTGCTGCGCTGTCAATTTGGTCTATGGTGCATGGCCTGGTATCGCTGCACGTACGCTGCCGCATGAAAGTGATGAACATGGAGGAAGAAGGTGTTATTAAGGCTATTGATACTACTATTGACGAATATCTGAAAATGATAAAAAACTAAAAGGGAAACCGCCTCCCTTTTTTTGCCCTGATACTAAACAGTGTTCATTATGTCAACAATCATCAAAAAATTACTTTCATTAATATTAATAGGTATGGTTAGCCTGGCTACAGCCAGGGCGCAGGAGGGTGCGCTGGAGCAATACATACGGTATGCCTTTGCGCATAACCAGGCCTTGCAGCAGCGTAATTTCCAGCTGGAAAAATCGATGTACGCCCTCCAGGAAGCCAGGGGCATGTTTCTTCCGCAGGTAAGCCTGCTGGGCACTTATACCAAAGCAGACGGGGGCCGTACCATTGACATTCCTGTAGGGGACCTGATGAACCCTGTATACGCCACGCTTAACCAGCTGACCAACTCCCGGAAGTTTCCGCAGGTAGAAAACCAGTCGGTGTTGTTAAACCCCGACAACTTTTATGACGCCAAGCTGCGCACCTCCCTCCCGCTGATCAATACAGAAATATGGTATGCCAAAAAGATCCGGCAGGAGGATATTACCCGGCAGCAGGCTGCGGTGAACGTGTACAAACGGCAGCTGGTAAAAGACATCAAATCGGCTTACTACCAGTATTTCCAGGCAGCGCATGCCGTAGATATTTACAACAATGCGCTGCAGCTGGTGCAGGAGAACATCCGTGTAAACCAAAGCATGCTGCGCAACGGGGTACGCAACAGCACCGCGCTTACCCGCTCGCAAACAGAACAGCAGAAAACCCTGGCCGATATTACCGCTGCACGCAATAACCGGCAAAACGCGCGCGCCTACTTTAATTTTTTGCTGAACCGGCCCTTAACAGACAGCATCGTCACGGACAGTGCTGCCCTGGCTGTAGCGGAAAAAATAACCATTAACGACAACGCCGGCATCAGCAACCGCGAAGAGCTCCTGCAGCTGGATAAAACCCGCAGCATGGCCCTGCTGCAGCAGAAAATGCAGCAAAGCACCTTTATACCTAAAGTAAACACCTTCCTGGACCTGGGTTCACAGGCTTACAACTGGCACTTCAACAATACATCCCGCTATTACTTATGGGGCATAGACCTGCAGTGGAACATTTTTACCGGCGGGCAGCGGCGTAACCGCGTAAAGCAATCGGCCATGGATGCCGCCACTGCCAAAGCCGCGTATGATGAAACAGCGCAATCGCTGCAGCTGGAGCTGAACACGGCCAACAATAATTATTACACAGCCCGCAGCAATTATAACAGTGCGCAAACGCAGCTGCAGCTGGCTGAAAAGTATTACCGCGACCAGTTGAAGGTATATAAAGAAGGACAGCTGCTGTATATAGAGCTGCTGGATGCACAGCAACAGCTAACCAACGCGCGGCTGCAATGCCTGCAGGCCGGGGCAGCGGTGCAGATAGCGCTGGCGGAGATAGAGCGATCCCGGGCAACGTACCCGCTGCCGGGAATTACGAATTAGCGAATTACGAATTGGGAAGCGTTTGCTGAAGGCGGTGTATACTTTAAAAATATATAGTTGCGGCAACATTTCAATTAGCATACCGCATTTCACCACATTGATAATATAAACCGTACTTAAACTGCATTTATATGAAACCGATCCATGCCATTCTGTTACTGATTGCCGGCGCTGCCCTGTTCAGCTCCTGCGGCAGCCCAACCACTGCATCGCAAATACCGGACACCGAGATAATACCGGTAACGCTGCAGCCGCTGCATGCAGGCGCACATACTGCCGGCATACCGGTGTCTGGCCAGTTCACCACCGACGATGAAGTGCTGCTTTCCTTTAAAACCGACGGTATTATACAGCGCATACTGGTAAAGGAAGGCGACGCCATCCGCCAGGGGCAAACCGTTGCCACCCTGAACCCAACGGAAATAGATGCACAGGCGCAACAGGCGCAGCTGGCCTATGAAAAGGCGCAGCGCGACTACCAGCGTACTAACAACCTGTATAAAGACAGCGTGGCCACACTGGAACAATTACAGAACAGCAAAACCGCGCTGGACATGGCGCAACAGCAGCTGCGCACTGCGCAGTTCAACCGCAGCCATTCTATTATAACAGCGCCGCGTAACGGTTACGTGCTGCGTAAGCTGGCCAGCGAAGGACAACAGGTAAAATCCGGCGCCCCGGTGCTGGAAACCAACGGCGCACAATCCGGCAACTGGCTGCTGCGGGTGTCTGTAAGCAACCGGGAATGGGCAGCCATTCACCTGCAGGACAGCGCTGCTGTAGAAGTGGAGTCTGTGCCTGGCAAAACCTTTCATGGTACAGTATCGCGTAAAGGAGAAGGTGTAGACCCGGCTACCAACGCCTTCCAGGTAGACATTCGCTTAACCGGCGCCAGGCCTTCCGCTATTGCATTCGGCATGTTCGGTAAAGCCGTCATTCACCCGCGGCAGAGCAATACCGGCAGCAGCAGCAACGGTCCCTGGGCCATTCCGTATGAGGCCCTGCTGGATGGCGATGGCGGCACGGGCTATGTATTTATAACCAACAACGGCAAAACCGCCCAAAAAGTGAAAGTGCGCATCAGCGGCATGGAAAAAGATAAAGTGATCATCAGCGAAGGACTGGACAGCGTGCAGCAGGTTATTATTTCCGGCAGCGCTTATTTAAAAGACGGGAGCGAGATACGGGTAATTAATAATTAAGAATGAATAATTAAGGGATTGGCGCGGCCTGTTTTGACCTGTTTGCTTTGAACGTTCCATCATTTACAAATCAATCAAGATGAAAATATCGGATTATGCGGTAAAGAATTACCAGTTCACACTGGTGATATTTATCATGATCATTGTACTGGGCATTACCACCCTGCTGAACATGCCCCGCTCTGAAGACCCGGAAATGCACTCTCCCAGCTATACCGTGATAGTGGTATACCCCGGCACCAGCCCTAAAGACATGGAGGAGCTGATAGTAGACCCGCTGGAAAAAGAGATATACGGGCTGGAAGATATTAAACGCATCCGCACTACCATCAGCGACGGCCTGGCAGTACTGCATGTAGACTACAAATACAGCAGCAATGTAGACAATAAGTACCAGGAAATTGTTCGCACGGTAAACAATAAACGGCGCGACCTGCCGCAGGATAATATCAGCATTGACATCAGGAAGCAGCAGCCGTCGGATGTGAATATTGTGCAGCTGGCGCTGATCTCCGAGAACGCACCACGCGATAAGCTAAAGTATTATGCAGAGAAGCTGCAGGACGAGCTGGAAAAATTACCGCCGTTGAAAAACGTGGAAATACACGGCCTGCCCCAGCAGCAGGTACGGGTAGAGCTGGACCTGGGCAAGCTGGCGCAGCTGAACCTGCCAGTAGGCAACGTGATCAACAGCCTGCAGAACGAAACCATCAGCATACCAGGCGGCAGCATTGACGCTGGTAACCGTGTTTTTAACATAAAAACCAGCGGCAACTATCATACCCTTGAAGACGTGAAGAACACCATGGTGTACAGCAGCAATGGCCGTAACCTTTTCCTGAAAGATATTGCCAACGTGTATTACGGCTATGAAGATGCTACCTACCAGACACGCCTGAACGGCTTTCGCTGTATTTTTGTGACAGCTGCGCAAAAAGAAGGGGAAAATATCAGCAAAACGCAAAAGGTATATCAGCCCGTAATAGAAAAGTTTAAGAAAACCCTGCCCCGCAACATTGACCTGGTGCAGAACTTTGACCAGGCCAGCAATGTGAACCGGCGGCTCGGCAGCCTGGGTGGGGATTTCCTCATTGCCATACTGCTGGTAGCTATTACGCTGCTGCCCCTGGGCTTCCGCCCTTCGCTGATTGTAATGATCTCTATTCCACTATCGCTGGCCATTGGCATTATCCTGCTGCAGCTGCTGGGCTATAACCTCAACCAGCTAAGCATTGTAGGACTGGTAGTGGCCCTGGGCCTGCTGGTAGACGACAGCATTGTAGTAGTGGAGAACATTGAGCGCTGGCTGCTGGAAGGCCATACCGCGCTGGAAGCCACGCTAAAAGCAACAGAGCAGATAGGCATGGCCGTAGTTGGCTGCACGGCAGCGCTTATTATTGCCTTTATGCCGCTGGTATTTTTGCCCGAAGGCTCGGGCGACTTTATCCGCAGCCTGCCCCTGGCGGTGATCCTCAGCGTGCTGGCTTCTATGCTGGTTTCGCTCACCATCATCCCCTTCCTGGCCAGCAAGCTGCTGCGCAAGCATACCGGCCACCCTAACGGCAATATTTTCATGCGCGGCCTCAAACGCCTCATCCACGGCAGCTATGCCCGTTTCCTGGATAAGGCGCTTCAACATCCCGTAATTACCATTGCAGCTACCATCATTATCTTTGGTTCTTCACTGATGCTGTTTGGCATAGTAGGGTTTAGCCTGTTTCCTGCATCGGAAAAGCCGCAGTTCATGGTTAACATTACCGCCCCGCCACAATCCAACCTGCAGTACACTGATAAAATTGCGCGGGAGGTGGAAGCGGTGCTGCGCAAGGAGCCGGCTGTGAAATATTTTGCCACCAACATAGGAAAAGGCAATCCCCGTATATACTACAACGTTATACAGGAAAATGAGCACACCGATTTTGCAGAGATATTTGTGCAGCTGAACGAGCATACCAACCCGGCCGACAAGCTGGCGCTGATAGAAAAGCTGCGCCACGAGTGGACGCCTTACCCCGGCGCCAAAGTAGAAGTAAAGAACTTTGAACAGGGACCGCCCGTAGCCGCACCGGTGGAAGTGCGCCTGTTCGGCGATAACCTGGACACCCTGCGCATGCTGGCCGGCAACGTAGAAGCCCTGCTGCAACGCACGCCCGGCACCATGTATGTAGATAACCCGGTAAGCCTGCTGAAAAGCGACATACGGGTAGCGGTACAGTCTGAAAAGGCCCAGCTGCTGGGCGTTCCATCCATCAACATCGACCGTACCGTGCGCCTGGCCGTGGCCGGCCTGAATGTAGGTAAGTACACCGATAACAACGACAATGATTATGATATACTGCTGACCCGCGCGCATGAAGGCCGTCCCACGCTGGATGTGTTCCGCAACCTGTATGTAAACGATATACAGGGCAAACCCGTGCCGTTAAACCAGGTGGCCGATCTTACGCTGGAAGCATCGCCGGAGAAAATTAACCACCAGGAAAAAAGAAGGGTGGTAGCTGTAAAAGCATTTGTGCAAAAGGGATTCCTGGTTGACCGTGTTATAACCGGCGTTACCGGCAAAATGGACAAGCTGACGTTACCAGCCGGTTACAGCTACGAAATGGGCGGTGAGGTAGAGTCGCGCGAAAACTCTTTCGGCGGTTTTATGAGCATTATCATTGTTACTATTTTCCTGTTCATAGCCGTGCTGATACTGGAATTCCGCACCTTCAAGAGCACGCTCATTGTGCTGTCTGTAATTCCGCTGGGAATGGTAGGCGCCGCCATTGCGCTTTGGCTCAGCGGCAATTCGCTTTCATTTGTAGCTATTATCGGCATGATAGCGCTGGCCGGTATTGAGGTAAAGAACACCATCCTGCTTGTTGATTTTACCAACCAGCTGCGGGAACAGGGCAAATCGCTGGAAACAGCCATCCGCGAAGCAGGCGAAGTACGCTTTCTGCCGATTGTGCTCACCTCTTTAACCGCCATTGGCGGCCTCATACCTATTGCCATTTCCAGCAACCCGCTGATAGCGCCGCTGGCCATAGTACTGATAGGTGGGCTGATCAGCTCTACCCTGCTTTCGAGAGTAGTAACACCGGTGGTGTATAAGCTGATACCACCGAGAATATGAGAAGATGTGCAGATATGCAGATGTGCAGATGTGCAGATAAAATGCAGCGGAGGAGAATGTGCAGATGAATGGAGGAAAGAATGTGCAGATATGCAGATGTGCAGATGAAATGCAGCGGAGGAGCATGTGTAGATGATTGGGAAAAGAATGTGCAGATGTGCAGATGAAATGCAGCGGAGGAGCATGTGTAGATGAATGGGGAAAAGAACGTGTAGATGAGGGCGAATGAAATGGGCGAGAAATTGATCTATGGCCGGAGCATCTGCACATCTGCACATCTGCATATTTGCACATTTATTTTAGTATTTTGCATTCATGGTACTCCGGAAACTATTTTTACTATGCGCCCTGGCAGCAATGATCTCAACCACGCTGCAGGCACAACACCAGCCCGACTTTGATCCTGCCTACCAGTTCGTGGAAAGCGGCAACCTGGTACAGGATAAGAACTTTTACCTGCTTACCCTCCTGGAAGAAGAACCTTCCCTGCGCAAGCCGCTGGAGCAAAATAAAACCCTGCAGCAGTTCTGCAAGCAACAGCAGCGGCGTACGAACAAAACAGCAGACAGCTGTAAAAGCGCCGCCTGTTTGGGAGCATCCCTGCTTTTTGATAATGACGAGATCAAAGCCATCAGCAGTGCCCTGGAGCAGGTATATAAAACACAGCCGGCTTTCCGCGCTACCCTGCAGCAGCATTTAAAACCCAGCGGCGCCTTTATGCGTTATGAGTCGCTGCCCGACCGGGAAATATTGCTGGACCGCTGGAAGGAAGAAGCCATCGGGTTAAACTATATCATTAATGCCTACACTAAAAATACCGGTTTGCGGTACCCCCGTATTGACTCTGCTATGTATAATGTGCACAGCGATACCTATGCAAAGGCGGTTAAAGCGCTGTGGGCCGCCTACCGGCAACACCCTGAGCCCTCCTGCCTATTCTTCACCCCTGCCCTGCGTTTTGCCATGGACCTGCTGGCGCTGAACAAAAAAGATCATGCGGCCAGGCATGAACCCATGTCGGCCACTAATGAAAAGCCGCTGTCGCAGCTAGGCAAGGTGCAATGGGATAAGTACGAATATTCCGTTATACTGGTGCTGGGTGCAGGCCCGGACGATCATTCACCCATCAGCGAGATGAATAAGCTGCGCTGCCGCACCGCCGCGGATATTTACCGGAAAAACGTAGCGCCGTTCCTGGTTGTGTCAGGGGGGTATGTACATCCTTTTAACACGCCTTACAGCGAGGCCATAGAAATGAAACGTTTTCTTATTGACAGCTGCAGCATCCCGGAAACAGCCATCCTGGTAGAGCCGCATGCCCGGCATACCACCACCAATATGCGCAATGCCAACCGCATTCTGCTGCGCAACGGTTTTCCCCTGGATAAAAAGGTGTTGTGCACCAGCAGCAAAGCGCACCTGATCTACGCATCCAGCGTATTCTTTGAAAAGGTATGCCTGAAAGACCTGGGCTACCTGCCCTACCGCAAGCTGCGGCAGGTAGATGACCTGAGCATTGAATACTATCCTGTTGCGGAAAGCCTGCACGAAGATCCGCTGGACCCGTTGGATCCATAATAACAGCTGACGGCTGAACACGATCATCCATAAATTTTACCTTATGGTGGGGGTAAACAGCCGGATTATCTATTAAGTGTAACATTGTCTGCCCGCGTACGTCATATTTGTATCTCTTTTGTATCTCTATTTCGGACATCTATGACTAAGCGACTACTTACAGCTGTTGCCAGCCTGCTGTTGCTGGCAAATGTTTCCTATGGGCAAAAATTACATTACGGGCTAAAGGCCGATCTGCAATTCACCAGTCTTCACGGTGAAGGAATGAAAGGAAATTTCAGTCCCGGGTACGATGCAGGCATTTTCGTGGAATATAACTTTACGTCTAAGCTGGGCATACAGCCGGAAGTGCTGTTTTCCCAGTTTAATAACAAGAAGGGCGATGATTTCATGAAGTATTACGTGAACTCCGGCAACAGCAGCGCCAAATCGGCTGTAAAGCTCAGCTACCTGAGCGTGCCCGTACTGCTGGCGTACAACGTGAACAAGCTTTTTACCATCAATGTGGGTCCGCAGTTCAGCATGTTGCTGTATGATAATGAAGACCTGCTGGTGAAAGACCGGGCAGCATTCAAGAATACTGATTTTGGCGCAGTGGCAGGTTTAACACTGCATGTATCGGGCGTACGCTTTTACGGCCGCTATGTGTTGGGCCTTGGTAATATTAATGATGTGGACAGCCGCTACTCATGGCATAGCCAGCAAATACAGGTAGGGCTTGGGGTAGCGATCAGGTAGGCAAAATGCTGAATGTTTAAGGCAATCGTAGCGGCTTATGGCAAGCAGCTGCTTTGATAGCGTTAAGCATTCAGCATTTTTGCATCCGGCTTTAAGTGTTCAATATTCAGCATAATTGCAGGCCACCTGCTTCAATGAACCTTTATGTTGTTCTTTTAATGCCCGCTCTCTTTTTTCACTTTTTACTTTTACTTTTTAACTTTTAATTTAACGTAAGCCAAAACGCCCTTGGCCTGTACACATCCGGATTTTTCCGGTTATCCCGGCAAACATTAATGCATGGCCCGTATTCATTAATACAATAAGTAACCAGTACGGCATGGCCCTTGCGAAACTCAGGGTGAACCGCCGGCGCATAAAAGAAGGGATAATGCCCCTGCAAGGTATCTGGTATCACGTACACGGGCGTACGCGCTGAAAAAGGGCCTACCGGCTTCTCCGATACCGCTACAAAAACACGTTTTCCCTGGTCGCAGGCAATGCTGAATTCTGTTGACACCAGCAGGTATTTCCCGTCTACCTTTTGCACATTTACCCCGTTGGAGGCGCCTTTCCCGATAACCGCCGCCTTTTGTACATCTGGCTGCCAGGTTTTCCCATCCCAGTATTCCCATGCGCTCCAGGGCTGCTTTGCGGGAAAGCGCGCCACATATATCTCCGGCTCTATACCCGCTGTTTTATACCCGTACATGTACACATAGTTTTCTTTTTCCGGCTTTACCAGGCCAATGGTAAAGTTTATATCCCCTGTTGGCGGCAGCAGCCGGTAGCTGATACCGGTTAAGGCCGGGTACTGCATTTTAGCCATGTAATAACGGCCGGTGCTTTCAAAACCCAGGTTCCCTCCCTGCCCGTTATTCCGGAACTCTGCCTGCGTTACATATACGGTATCGCCCAGCTGCACGCCATGGCCCGGCCATACCCAGGTACTATCGCCCTGCATGGGCTTAAATAATGAAGGAATGCCGGGCCCCTTCCCTGTTAAGGTTTGATGCTGCTGCAGGTTGTTATGCAGGTGCACAAAAGCAGCGTTTCTTACCTGGAACAGGCAGGGCACTGTTTGCGTGGCAGTATCATAGCCGCCTATATGGCTGTCGCCGAAAAACCACATCACACGGCCATCTGCCAGGGGAACGGAAAAAGCCCCGTCACCAGCCACCCAGCCCTGTGTTTTCCGGAACAGCGCATTGTATGCCGGCGCCGGTTGTGCGGAAAAAGCCGGCTGTTGCGCAACCAGCCTGTTCCCGCACAACAGCAGGCAGCATATACCTAAAACAAATGTGATCTTATATAGCATACTATTTTTCCGCTGACATTTCCAGCGCTTTGGTAGTAGTGTAGTATTTGGCTATCATGCCCGGCACTTCCCAATCCGGCAGTGAACCCTGCTGCAGGTATTGCATATAGCGCTGCAGCACCTGGGCAAAGTGCGCCTCATGGCCATTCTTGTATTTGGCGGGTATCACTATCTTCCAGCCCTTGCTGCTTTTTTCCAGCGACAGACCGGGATATTTGGACTCCAGCTGTTGCAGGGCGTTCTGCAATGTTTTTTCAAACGCAGGCGTATTAGCCTTTCCCTGCGGTTCTACGTATAAGGTGGGTTCATACTTTTCTTCCTGCCCCTGGCGTATCACCAGGTTACTGTTACTGCCGCGCAGTATGGAGTAATGCGTGTCGCCGCTGCCTTCGGGGCCGGCATACTGCCACAGCGCCGTTACTTTTACATGCACGCCTTTAAGCGTGTAGCTGGCTTCCCCGTTGGCGTGTACATTCAGCATGGTGTCTTTAACATAAGGATGCAGAAAATCAGGGAAGCTATCCAGCCCGGTAATAATGCTGAACTGTGAACGGGTAATAGGTGTAGGCCATTTGCGGGCAGACTGCAGCTGTATATCCTTTTTGTAATCCAGCACTACTTCCGGGAAACACTCCCATTGCACCAGGTCTACCAGGTGGGTGCCTACATCCACAATGGCGTCGCCCTGCTGCATGGGATCAAAGAACCATGCCGGGCGGGTAAGCGCCTTGCCGGACACGTATTTATAAAGATTATGCACGCTCTTCATTTCCACACCGGGATTTTTTTCCGTACCGGTTTGCAGGTCGCCGAAAACATCGTGTATACGTGACAGTTCGCCCTGCAGGGTATTGGTGATCTCGGAACGCTCGGTCATAATATCATACAGCAATACCTTTTTGGATCTGGCATCGTCAAATGCCTGCTGCAGCCGTGCAAAGCCTTCGGTACTGATGGCCATGGGCTTATCGGCCAGCACATTCATACCTGCGGCCACGGCCTTCTGGATATATTCTGTTTTACGGCGGTTATTGCCGGCCATTACCACTACATTGCCTTTCTTTTCCTGCACCATTTTTTCAAGGAAATCAGGGCCGGTGTACACTTCCTCTTTCCAGTGCGTAGGCGTTTCTGCACGGGTGTTGTACTGGTCAATAAAGCGCAGCTGCTCTTTCAGCTCAGGGCCGTCCGGGGCATATACATGCACTACAGAGTCTATGCCGGGTGTCATTGACTTCTGTACCAGCGCGGCGTGGAAGTGGCCAGGGTCCAGCGTTATGAGCTGTACGGCCGGTGGCGGCCCTGCATCGGCTTCCTTTTCCTGCTGGCCAGTGTTACAGGCGTTGTTCATCATGCTTAATACGAATAGCGATGTTACGATTTGCTTTTTATTCATGGTTTTGTACAATTGCTTGCGTTTTGCATTTATAGCATGTAGGGCCAGCGCTGCGAACGGGTTAGCAGCGCATTGGCGGCATCGTCGTTGCGGAAGCGCTCATTTACCGGGTCCCAGTACAGTTTGCGCTGCAGCTTCATGGCGGCATGGTTCAGCAGGCAAACAGTACAGGCGCGGTGGCCTACTTCTATAGGTGTTATGGGCGCCTGGCGGGTAGCTATGCACTCCAGCCAGTTGCCGTGGTGGTCTTTTGTTTCATACAGGTGTACGCCATCCGCCGGTATAACGGTATTGAGTATACGGGGGTCACTGGCGTCCAGCGCTTTGTTGTTCCCGCTCTTTGCTACGGGGTCGCTGGCAGTAGCAGTATAGTTGCCGCGGGTTACGAATATCCAGCCGTCTGTTCCCTCAAACTTCACCCCGTTGGGGTATTCATTGCTGGCCAGCACTTTTACGCCATTGGCAAACAGGGTTTCCGACTTAAAAGGCCCGTGCACATCCCATAACGTGCCGGCAGGCGGAAATTCAGCGGTGGCGGTTATTTCCACGGGACCGGTGTATTCCGTATCAAGGCCCCAGTTCACAATATCAAAATGGTGGGCGCCCCACCCGGTGATCATGCCGGCGCCAAACTGCTCGCAGCGCAGCCATCCGGGCCGGGAGAAATCCGCCTGGGGGTGCACCCGCTTTTCGGTGTAGGCAACATAAGGCGTTTCGCCCAGCCAGTTATCGTATAACAGGTTGGCAGGTATGGGCATCTCCTTTTCCACCGTGCTTTCTTTAGGATCATCAATGGGCAGGCCTACATATACGGTGTGCACTTTACCGATAGCGCCGTTGCGCACCAGCTCACAGGCCTTTTTAAACTGCGGCATGGACCGCTGCTGGCTGCCTACCTGTAAAATACGGCCGCTGCGGTGCACTTCGTTGCTAAGCACACGCCCTTCGGCAATGGTGAGGGAGGCGGGCTTTTGCATATACACGTCTTTACCGGCGCGTACGGCGTGTATGGCCGGCAGCACATGCCAGTGATCCGGGGTGCTGATGAGCACTGCATCAATATCCTTATTGTTCAGCAGCTCGCGGTAATCGTCGTACGCTGTTACACCATTATAGGGTTTGCCCGCTTTTTTGCTGTAATAGTCGTTTACCAGCTTTTGAGCCGCGCTCACGCGGTTGCGGTCCAGGTCACAAACCGCTATAATGCGGGCCTGGTCATATTTCCATACGCCGGGCATATCATGGCCCCGCGATATGCGCCCATTGCCGATGGCGCCAATATTAATACGGTTACTGGGGGCATTTTTACCCAATACGTGCGCGGGTACAATAGCAGGGAAGTTAACGAGCGCCAGGGCGCCTGCGCTTTTAAGCGTGTTTTTAAGAAAGTTTCTACGCGTGGAATGTGCTTTCATGGGTTACCGTTTAGGATTTTTCATACGTGGTTTTAAATTGGCAGCGCGGAAAAAATACAACATTTACAGGAGGGGTGCAAGGAATATACAGGGATGGCAAACAGGTATACAAGCCTGCGGCAGGCGCCGCGGCGTTAGCATAGTCAAAAAAAGAGGTGAACGGCAGTGTACAGGGGGAGGCTAAACGGAATGACCACGCGGTTATACTTCCATCAGGTAAAACGGGCATTTATACCCTTCCCGCTGCAGCACCGGTTTAGACACGTTGAATACTTTTACGCCGCCCGGCGCCTCACCGGCCAGGGTGCCCATATGTGCGTGCCCGTGAAACGCCGCTACCACATTGCGCCGGCTTAAAGGCTCTGCCAGGCGCGATGAGCCCAGGAAGGGGAATATCTGCTCCGGCTCTCCCACCACGGTGGCTTTAATGGGCGCATAGTGCATAACCGCTATTTTCTTCACATCGCCATGCTCCTGGTCAAGACGGGCCAGGGCACGGTCCAGGTGCAGGGTTTCATCTACTGTTTCCTGTACAAAGGCTTTCATGGCGCTTTCACCGAACATAGACAGCATGTGGTTATCGAACCCGCCGCCAAAGCCCTTGATGCCGGCAAAACCTACATTGGCTATTACCACGGCCTCCCCGTCCAGCATGTGCATATGCTGGTGCTGCAGCATGGTTTGCCGGATAAGCTTATGGCGGCCCTTTTCGTGATCATGATTGCCTAGCACGCCTACCACGGGTATGGTGCAGGCTTTCAGCTCCTCTACCAGCACCGCGGCTTCGGCTTCATCGCCGGTATCTGTAAGATCGCCGCACAGCAGCAGCACGTCGGCCTGCTGTGATACTTCCTGGAAAAAGGGCATCCAGCTGCCTTTATCCGCTTCGCGCACATGAATGTCGCCAACTGCCGCTATCCGTGTTTTTCCGTTTGCTGCCATGCTATACAGTTTTTATGGTGTACGATTTATAATCCCAATCCTTTACATCCACCTGGTACTGGGTTTGGTCTATCATTGGCCCGCGGCATACTTTTTCCACCGCAGCAGGCAGCTCATACTGTTCCTGCGTACGGCGTATGAGGTCATCCAGTAGCCATTTGGGAATAATATCCTGATAGTCTGCGGGGTATACAAACTGGAAAATGAGCAATTGCGCCAGCAGCAGGTGCCAGTGCTGGTCCAGGCGGTCCAGCAGGCGTTGCCAGTTCAACTCTTTCCCGTACCGGAGCAGGATGTGGTTAATATCCGCGCCATCGAACCGCTCCCGGTTCTGAACATATATCTTGCAATAGATCAGCTCTTCCGGCGGCAACAGCCGTACTTTTACCTCTACAAACTCCACTTCCGGCGCATACTCGAACCAGCTCTCCTCTACATGAAATATGTTGCTTACAGAAGCAAAGATGATGTCTATGAAAAATTCATCGCTGAACACTTTTGCCAGCCATCGTACGTCTGTCAGCTCCGTGCGGTAACCTTTGGCAGCAAAAAGCTTGAGAATGGAAGGGTAGTCTTTGGGAGAACAAAAGATGTCCAGGTCTTTGGTATCACGGTAAATGCCGGTGTAATGAAACATGGCAAATGCGCCGCCCAGCATAAAGGGCACGCCGCTCTCCTGCAAATGCAGCAAGGCCTGTTTATAAAATACGTGCGAGGTATTGTTCCGGTGCTCTTTGGGTATCATACAACGAGCATATCCCAACAATCATTCCACCACAAACGTACTCTGCTGTAACCCAGGGGTTTAATCTTCCCAACGGCTCCACTCCCTGGATTGAAGGTTAATACGGGTAATAGCAACTGCTGCAAGTACGCAGGCAGCAGCAATGATGGAGAGTATTACGGCAATCATAGCATAAATGATTTGCAAACAATCGCCGTAAAGATGCAAAAATTACGGAAAAAAATCACTCGACCCTTAAACTCTTTACAGGGTTGGCCAGGGCCGCCCTTATTGCTTTATAGCCTACTGCCAACCAGGCAACCAGCACCGAGCCGGTAATGGCCAGCACGAAAATGCCCCATCCCATGCTGGTATGGTAATAAAAGCCGGCCAGCCAATGATGCATAAAATAATAGGCCAATGGCGCCGCTATTAAAAATGCAATGCTTATCAGCAGGGAAAATTCCCGCGAGAACAGGTACACGATGTTTTGCACAGAAGCGCCCAGCACTTTGCGGATGCCTACCTTTGTTTTTTGCACCACCATAAAAGACACCAGCCCGTATAATCCCAGGCATGAAATGAATATGGCCAGGATGGCTGCTATTTTGAAGAGCTGCGCCGTCATTTTTTCGGCGCGGTAAAAATCCCCGATCCTGTGATCAAAGAAAGTGCAATCATAAATATAGGTAGGATATATGGCTGTAAATACCTGTTGCACCTGCCGCAGGGTTTTATCCATACCGGCAGGATGCAGGCGCAGGGCCAGCGTACCATAGCTGCTGTCCGATGAAAGGGTCATGGGAGCAATAGCATCACGCAGGGAATTGTTGTTAAAATCGCGCATCACACCTACTACCGGGCAGGCATGTACGTTATCAAACGAAAGCGTTTTCCCCAGCATATCTGCTGCTGATTGTAAGCCTAACTTTTTAACAAGCGTTTCATTTACCAGCAGCTCACGCGCCGTATCGCCGGCATAAGGTAAACGGCCGGCTACCAGGCTAATACGGAAGGTGTTCAGGTAACCTGTATCTGCAAACAGCCGCTTCACGCTATAGGGCTGCCGGTCTGGTTCATGATTGAAATAAAAATCACTGTAATAGCCGGAAAGGCTGGAAGGCTCTGAAGAACAAAAGCTGGTGCCTGCTACGCCAGGTAAATCGGACAACCGGGCTTTGAGATAAGGATATTTAACCTGTAAGGAGCTGTCGCTGGGAAGGTCCAGCAACACAACAGCTTCTTTCTGAAAGCCGAGTGACTGGCTTCTGAAAAACTGCATCTGTTTTATTACTACCAGGGTGCCAATGATCAGCAATTGTGCTATCATAAACTGGAATACCACCAGCCCCCTGCGTAAAGAAAGGCCGCCTGCCTTTACATTGCTGATCTTACTTTTAATGGCCGCTATGGGATTCATGCCCGAAAGCACCATAGCAGGATAAAAACCGGCCAGCAGGGTAACTACAATGCCTGTTCCTATTAAAAAAAACAGGATGGAAGGATAACGCAGGAAATTTAACGCCAGTGTTTTTTGCATGATCGGCTCCAGGTACGGCACGGCCAGATAAGCCAGCACCACGCCAGCTAAAAGCGACAGGAAAGTAATAACGGCTGTTTCGCCCAGGAACTGGCCTAATAGCTGAAAGCGGAAGCTGCCCAGCACCTTGCGCACGCCTATTTCCTTTGCCCGCAGCACGGATTGCGCCGTGGCCAGGTTTACAAAGTTAATGCAGGCTACCAGCAGCAGGAACACGCCAATGAGCGCCAGGGCCCACAGCTCGGTGGGTGACAAACCGCCCGGGGTAAATGTTTCATAACGCTTATCCAGGTGCATGCCTTTTAGCGGTTGAAAGCTAAGCGCAGTGGTGTTGGTGGTCCGCACCTCGTCTTCCCGGTAATGCTCCTTTACAAAAGCTGGCAGCCGCGCCTGCAAACGCTGTATATCACCATGCTGCGACAGCAGCACAAAACATTCCCTGACGGAGAGCGACTGCCAGTCATCCTGCCGCAGGCCAAGATCCCGGTAGTCAAGCGCCTGTACTGTAGCATAAGAAGCGCCCATACGCACCGGTATGTCAGTATTTTCCGGCAAATCTTTAAATACGCCGGTAATGCGCAGCGGCGTACGGTATGACCACATTTGTATGGTTTTCCCTATAGCATTGCCGGCGCTTCCGAAATAAACTTTAGCCAGGCTTTCCGTAAGCACCGCGGTATAGGGCTCCTGCAGACCGGCAGCATTACCCGCCAGCCATTTAAAATCGAATATTTCAAACAGGGACGGCTCTGCAAAATAAAGTCCCTTTTTTTCCCTGAACCGCTTTTCATCTGCCAGGGTTTTGCCGGGCACATATATTTGTGCGCCGCCAATATCTGATATAACACCTACTTTTTCCAGTGCAGGAAAATCACGGCGCAATGTTTTTGCCAGTGGTTCAGGCACCATGCTATGCCTCCACACCACTTCTCCGTTGCTGCGGCTAACAGCAGCAGTAACCACCCGGTAAATGCGGTTACGTTTGCTTTGATAGTCGTCGTAGCTCATTTCATGGCGAATAACCAGGAATATCAGCAAGGCAGCTGCAATGCCCGTTGCCAGGCCCATAATATTGAGCAGGGAAAAGGATTTTTTTCTCCAGAGGGCGCGAAGTGACGGCTTGATGAAGTTAATGAGCATAACAACGGGTATTGACGCGGATGCACAAAAAGTATGTCAGAAACGCAGTTGATTAATTATCAGCATTATATACACGGTATATAAAGCGGGCAATGTCCGATAGGGAACAGGGCCCGTCCGTTAACGGACAGCAGCAAGGGTCAGCGGATAATATAATCGTTGATGATCTTCTGGAAAACGTGCACGAACAGCACGGCTACATATGGCAGTATAAAATTTTCCTTAGTGTGCTTTACGATCAGCACATCTGCCCACAGGTCGTATTCAAACAGGTAATCCTGCAGCCGCCCCACATAGCGGGAAGCGTCTATTTTTTCCAGGCCCAGGGACTGCACCAGGTAAGGTTCTGAAAGGGGTACGGGCACCGCCTCCAGGTATTCTTCTCCATTAAGCCGGGTGGTAAGAATGCGATTATGTTCGTCTGTTGCAGTAAGCAGGTCATAGGAAAAAATAACGTCTTTACCTTTTACGCGGATCAGTGACCCGGGGCTTATTTCTGATAAAGCTAACACAGGATCGTTGCAATTTTTTGCAATATAACCAATATCGGGGAAGGGTTAAAGCTAATCCAGCACAAAACGGTAGCCTACTCCTTTAATGGTAAGTATCTGCAGGCTTTCGTCTTCTTTCAGGCGCACGCGCAGGCGGGTGATATACACATCCAGGTTGCGGCTGTTAAAAAAGGAGTCGTGGCCCCAAAGCAGGTCCAGTATATCTTTTCGGTTAATGATGCTGTTGCGGTTTTCATACAGGAGGCGCAGCAGCTCGCTTTCGCGGTGCGAAAGCCTTTGTTCTTCCAACCCGTTGGAGAGCACCTGGCGGTTGGCGTAAAAACGGAACTTACCCAGCTTCACAGGGCCGGCAGC
>NZ_DASTRI010000004.1:0-22905 GCF_035761305.1 Chitinophaga sp.
TATCAGCACACATGCAACAGGAATGCCTATAAAACGAAGCAGTCTTTTTCGTGTAATATTCTTCATAGGTTATGACCCCATATCGGTAATAAGATAGCAAAGATATGGCACAGGCGGTATAATGGCATGTTAAAAAGATCAACAGACCATACACCCCGACGGATGCACAAAGAAAAAGCCCCCGCATGCGGAGGCTTGTATAAACGAAAGAAAATCAGCTTCTTAATTGCTCGTACTGAACATGTTACGCGGGTCGGGCTTCATTTGCAGCTCATATTCATTTGGCGGTGTGGCCTGCAGCAGGTTACGCACAAAATAATCCCACCGGCGCCGCATCATGTAGGGCGAGTACACGCCATATCCGTGCCGGCTGTTGGGGAATATGATAAGATCATAATCCTTATTGGCCTTTTCCAGCGCCTCCACTACCAGCAGGGTGTTGTAAGGCGGCACATTGTCGTCCATCATGCCATGGGCCAGCAGCAGCTTACCTTTCAGGTTGGCGGCATATTGCTGGTTAGCCTGCGCCGCATAATCTGAATGGCTGGTAAGGCCGTTATAACGCTCGCCCCAATCGTCTTCATAGTTACGGTTATCGTGGTTGCCGGACTCGGAGATGCCTACCTTAAAGAAATCGGGGTAGCGGAACATGGCGCAGGCAGTGGCAAAGCCGCCGCCGGAGTGGCCCCATATACCCACGCGGGTAGTATCAATATAGCTGTACCTGGCGGCCAGCTGCCGTATACCGGTTATTTGATCGGGCAGGGTATTTTCGGCCATGTTGCCGTAGCTCATATCATGAAAGCTTTTGGAGCGCAGCGGGTTGCTGGTGCCTTCCAGCGCTACCACAATAAAGCCCAGCTCTGCCAGCGCCTGGTGATCGAGCCGTGAAGCGGTGAATGACCAGTTGCCGCCAATGCTGCCGCCCTGCGGGCCGGGGTAGATATAATCGATAATGGGATATTGCTTATGCGGATCCAGGTTGGACGGCGTGTATAGCAGCCCGTAAATAGCTGTTTTACCGTCGTGCGCCTTTACGAAAAAGGGCTGCGGCGCATGCCAGCCCGCTGCGGTAAGCCTGCTGATGTTTGCTTTTTCCAGGTTAGCTACCAGCTTACCGTCCATGTTCCGCAGCACTGTTACCGGCGGTACATCGGGCTGGGAATAGCTGTCAATAAAATAGCGGCTGTCCGGTGAAAGGGTTACCTGGTGGTTGCCTTCTTCGGGCGTAAGCAGGGTTAGGTGCTGGCCGTCGAAGCCTATTTTATAAAAATGGGTGAAGTAGGGATTGCCCGGCTCACGGCCATCCGCCAGGAAATACAGCAAACGGTTCTTTTCATCTACCTTCAGCAGGCGGGTTACCACCCAGCTGCCTTTGGTAACCTGGTTTTTCAGCTTGCCGGTGGCGGCGTCGTACAGGTACAGGTGGCCCCAGTTATCGCGTTCAGAATACCAGATGATCTCATTGGTTTTTTTCAGGTAGCGCCAGTTAATGGTTCCCTGGCCGGACTCGTACTGCGTGGGCACCTTCTCTTCCAGCACTTCGCGCACTGCGCCGGTGGCCGCATCCGCAATGCGCAGCTTTTCCTGCTTATGGTCGCGGGAGGTAGATACAAACGCCAGCTCGGTGTTATCATCGCTCCAGTCAACATCATCAAAAGTGCCGCTGCTGGAAATGTCGTCGCTCAGCGTGCCGCGGTGCGGGTCCGGTGCTACCTGTATGTCAATTACTTCAGGATTATCTACGTTAATGATTACACGCTGGATCATAGCAATGGTGGTATCGCCGGGCAGCGGGTATTTCCAGGCGTGCAGCTGCGGATGGCCTACGTTGGTAGTTACCAGGTACATTTCTTTTACGTTGCGTTCATCCTGCCGGAAGGTGGCGATCTTTTTTCCGTCGTGCGACCAGCGCAGCACGGGTTTGTCGCTGTGGCTCCAGCCCGCGTTGTCCGTGGCATAGCCTAAGCCTTTAACACCATCGGTAGTCAGCTGTGTTTCTTTACCGGTAGCTACATCGCGTACCCACAGGTTATAGTTCCTGATAAAAGCGGCCTTTGCGCCGTCGGGCGACAGTACCTCATTGCTATTGGAAGGATTTCTGCGGCTGAATGCCGCGGTGCTTTTATTGGGCGTAAGCGCGGCACTGTCGTCTGCAGCCGTGCAGCTGTAGTTTTGCAGGTCGCATTTCCACTGCTTACCGCCGGCATAGAAAACAATGGCTTTCCCGTTTTCTGAAAAATTAAAGGTATGAAAAGGCAGCATGTACGCGGTGCATGGCCTGCCCGTAGCTTTTGAGATGGCGGCGGCCAGCTTTTCCTGGTCAAAAGCCGCGGTGCGGCTGCCTTTGGCCGGGTTCACCAAAATAAACTCACTGCCCTGCGCAGTCAGCACCCGGTACCAGCACCTGCCATCCGGCAGCCAGTTAGGGGCTACTGAACCACGATCAATCAACGGCTCCGTATTATAGGATAACATTTTTTCTGCTCTTGCATAGTCCTGGGATGTAAGCGTTTTACCGGTTTGTGCCTGCACGGCAATAGTAACCGCTAAGCAGGCTGCAGTGATTAAGATTTTGTTCATGCTGTTAAAATATGGTATTGGGGCTGAATATACAGGAATTTCCGATATGGGTGCAGGTCGATTGGACGAATGGTAGGGGGAATGATTAATTGACTGGATAGCGCAAAAAGTATATTTTAGTCGTCTAAAATCGATTATATGCAATACAGGACATTTGGAAGAACCGGCTGGCAGGTAAGCGAAATAGGCTATGGCATGTGGGGAATGGCCGGCTGGACAGGCTCAGAAGAAAATGAAGTGAACAAGGCGCTGGACCGGGCTATTGAGCTGGGCTGCAATTTTTTTGATACTGCCTGGGCCTACGGCGACGGCCTGAGCGAAAATATACTCAACAAAACCATTCGCCGCCATCCGGGCAAACGGCTGTACGTAGCCACCAAAGTGCCGCCGAAGAACCGGCAATGGCCTGCCAGGCCACATTTTAAGCTGGATGAGGTTTTTCCCGCCGACTACATTATTGACTACACCAACAAGAGCTTAAAGAACCTGGGCGTGGAGTCTATTGACCTGCAACAGTTTCACGTATGGGATGACGGCTGGGCGCAGCTGGATGAATGGAAAGAAGCTATTACCAAACTGAGTGACCAGGGCAAGGTGCAGGCCTGGGGCATCAGCGTAAACCGCTGGGAGCCGGAGAACTGCCTGCAAACGCTGGGAACCGGTCTTATTGACGCGGTACAGGTGATCTACAACATTTTTGACCAGGCCCCGGAAGACAAGCTGTTTCCCCTGTGCCGTGAAAAGAATATTGCCGTAATTGCCCGTGTACCGTTTGATGAAGGCACGCTTACCGGCACTTTAACCAAAAGCACCACCTTCCCTGCCGGCGACTGGCGCGCCAGCTACTTTGTGCCGGAGAACCTGCAAGCCAGCGTAGACCGTGCAGACGCGCTGAAACCACTGGTGCCGCAAGGCATGACCATGGCGGAAATGGCGCTGCGCTTCATTATCAGCAACCCGGACGTAGCCACTACCATACCGGGCATGCGCAAAGTAAAGAACGTGGAGTCCAATATGGGCACCAGCGATGGCAAGGGATTGCCTGACAAGCTGCTGCATGCGCTGAAAAGCCACCGGTGGGACCGGCAGCCGACGGGATGGTCGCAGTAATGGAATGTAAAATGTAAAACCGATGAATGTAAAATGTAAAAGTTAATGCAGTGGTATCATTGCGTTGACTTTTACGTTTAAGGTCTTTGTTAATTATATGTTTTCAGATATAATTCCTGCCTGCTGAGGGTAATTATACTTATTTACATATAATTCATAGGCAGCGGAGGTATTGTCGCGGAAATTACTTTTTCTTTAATGCTGATGCTCAGGCAACCATATATAACTCCCCCTTCTTTATACCGTCGCAGGCAACGCTAAGAGTACTGCACTTTTCCAGCATTTTACCCACCACATTATTTCAACAAATACATAATCTGCGCCATATTATTTTACTTTCCCTTTTTTAAGCTGCGGAAATTCCCTAAACTTGGAGGGACTGCCAGGAATGATAACTGACCTTGACCTGTTAAAACAACTGCAAGCAGGAGATGAACCTGCTTTTAAAGCGCTGTATGCACGGCATAGCAGGCGGGTGCTGGCCTTTGCCTATCACATGACACATTCCGCCATTGATGCGGAAGATATTCTGCAGGAAACTTTCCTGCGGCTGTGGACCGGGCGGGAGCAGCTGCCGGAGATTGCGCATGTAGGCAACTACCTGTTCACCATTGCCCGAAACAAAACCCTGGATCATTTACGTAAAGTAGCGCTGCAGCACAGGCTTATAGACCAGGTATGGGCCAATATTTCCGAAACCTCCAACGACCTGGAGCTGCAGCTGGAAGCCCGGGAAAGCAATGCCCTCATACAACAGGCGCTGACCCAGCTAACACCGCAGCAGCAAACCGTTTTCCGGCTAAGCCGGCAGCAGGGCTTAAACCACGAAGAAATAGCAGCGCAGCTGCGCCTCTCCAAAAGCCGGGTAAAGAACCTGCTGGTAGAAGCGCTGAAACACATCCGCACCTATCTTTCCCAACATGCGGTATCACTGGCCATCCTGTTTGAAATTACCCACCGGCACCTGATCTTCTGAGGGTTAAAAAAAATTTTGCTTTTCCGCGGTCCTTTGTGTTTGCCCGTACGTCTTTATTGTTACAAGTAATTCCATATGCCGCAAGATCAATCCCGCATTACATACCTGCTGCAACGCTATACCGGCAAAACCTGCACCCGGCAGGAGCTGGAAGAACTGTTTGCCTACATTGCAGCGCACCCGGATGATGCCGGCCTGCATGCATTTATGGAAGATGTATACCATGACCTTAACCCCAACACCGCACTGCCGGATATAGACCTGGACAGCGTGTACCGCAGCATGATGCCGCCCGCCCCTGCAAAACGTGTATTCCCTATGCGTTATGCCGCCGCGGCAGCCATATTGGCGGCCATTGTGGCGCTGGCCTTCCTGTGGCGCAGCCCCCGCCGGCATGCGCCGGTAAAAACACCGCTGGCGCAGCAGGCCGCTAAGCCGGTTACTCCCGGCAGCGACCGCGCCACGCTTACCCTGGCAAACGGCACCACTATTACGCTGGACAGCACCGGGCAACAGGTGATCAGCGGCGGTAATACCCGCATTACCCAGCAGCACGGACAGCTGGTGTACGGCACTCCCGGCAGCAAAGAACAAAACATACAATACCATACTTTGTCAACACCCCGGGGAGGGCAATTCAAGCTCACATTGCCGGACGGCACCAAAGTATGGCTGAACTCCGCCTCCTCCCTGCGCTATCCTACTGCTTTCACGGGCAGCAGCAGAACCGTGGAGCTGCAGGGGCAGGGGTATTTTGAAGTAGCGCAAAATGCGGCACAGCCTTTTAAAGTAACTGTAAATTCCATGGAAGTGCAGGTGCTGGGCACCAGCTTTGATATTATGGCCTATAACGATGAAGCCACCGTAAACACCACGCTGGTAAACGGCGCTGTACAGGTTAAGGAAGGCAGCCGCCTGCAGCTGCTGCACCCGGGGCAGCAGGCCATGCTGAACCCTGCCACCCATGCCCTTTCCGTGCAGGCGGCAGACGTGCAGAAGGTGATTGCATGGAAGAACGGGCTTTTTGTATTTAATAATATGACGCTGGCAGCTATCCTGCGGGAAATAGCCCGCTGGTACGATGTTGAGATCGTGTATACCGTGCAGCCCAGCCAGGACCTGTACGGGGGCGGCATTTCGCGTAGCCTGCAGCTGCCGGGCGTTTTATCGCTGCTGGAAGCAAACGGGTCAAATCACTTCAGGATGGAGGGCAGGAAAGTAATTGTACTGCCCTAACACGTTATTGGGAACAGGAATTTTTTATCACAATAAGCAAACAACCAAAATCAGAAAAAAACCGGCTCCGACTGCCATCGGAAACCGGTGAACGTCTGGTACACTGAAAAAATCGCTGAAAAGATCCAATCAATTACCAAACACCACAAAAGTATGCAATTCACTTGTAATGCTTTAGCCCGCTATTGCCGCGGGCTATCAACCAAAATTACCCGCGTCGCGGACCGGGACCTAAAAAGACAGATCATTATGCAGCTTAAAGGCACCGCATTCCTACTCCTGGTTACCTGCCTGCAGGTAAGCGCCGCCGCTTATTCGCAAAAGGTAACAATGTCTGTAAAGAACATGCCATTGCAAAAAGTATTTGCAGAGGTGATCACGCAAACAGGCGTGTCGATTGTGTACCCCGAAAAAATGTTGTCGGGCACACAGCCGGTTTCCTTTAAAGTAAAGAATGCCACTGTAGAAGAAGTGCTGGCGCAATGCCTGGAGCACCAGCAGCTTACCTATGTGCTGGAAGGCAACAGCTTTGTAATCAGGCGCATACCGGAAAGCAATGCGCCGCCTGCGCCGGCAGATACGCTGATCACCGTAAGCGGCACCATTACCGGTGAGGGCAATACGCCCCTGCCCGGCGCCACCATTATGGTAAAAGGCACGGGCAAGGGCACGCAAACCAATGAGCAGGGCCGGTTTCAGCTGGCCAATGTGCCTGAAGGCAGCATACTGGTGATCAGTAATATCGGCTATGCCACCCGTGAGGTAACAGCAGGCAAAAACCTGGCGCTGACCTTACAGGAAGACACCAAAAATTTTAATGAAGTAGTAGTGGTAGGCTACAGCGATAAAAAGCGGGGCGAGCTTACCAGCGCCGTAAGCGTGGTATCGTCCGGCAAGCTGAAAGATGTAACCACCAATGACGTAGGCAGCATGCTGCAAGGCAAGGTGCCGGGCCTGCAGGTAATTAACAGCTCCGGCGTGCCGGGCAGCCAGGCAGAAATACGGCTGCGCGGCGTATCGTCTGTAAATGCGTCCCAAACACCTTTATACGTGGTAGACGGCATTATAGGCGGCAATTTTGATCCCAACGACGTAGAGAACATAACCGTGCTGAAAGATGCCGGCGCTACCGCCATGTATGGCTCACAGGCCAATGCAGGCGTTATAATTGTTACCACTAAAAAAGGCCATGCCGGCAAAACCAGCTTTGACGTAAAGATCACCACGGGGTTCCGCAAGCCGGATTTTGGCAAAATGACCATGATGAACGGCAGCCAGCTGTACGAGCGCCAGAAAGAGTTTTACCGCGATTATATTCCCGGCGGGGCAGACAACTCCTATAAAATAGACCTCCTGAAGTTTTATGCAGAACGCCCCCGCGAGCTGCGCAACCAAAACTATGACTGGCTTACCACTATGTTCAAAACCGCGCCCATGGAGAACGTTTTCATCTCCGCAGCAGGCAGCACGGGAAAAAGCGAGTACTACACCAGCATTTCCTACTATAACGAAAAAGGCACTTTCCTGAACACCAACTTCCAGCGCATTAATGTACGCGGCAACGCCACGCATCACTTTTCAAAGAACGTAAGCGTTACCAACAATATTAACCTGAGCGCCGCCACCGGCAAAAGCTATAATTACGATGATGTATATTATGCTTACCTGAACATGCCCTGGGATAATCCTTACGACGCCAACGGGCAGCCGGTGTATGTGGATGGCAACTCCACCTTCAAATGGTGGTCGAGGGACAAGGTAAATCCCATACATACCATTCAAAACTCCAACCATCCCTACAAAAGCTTCAGCGCCAACTATGATCTGAACCTGAACGTGCAGATCACGGACTGGCTCTCTTTTTCCAGCGCCAACCGCGGAGCAGTGAACTATAACAAGGCAACCGATTATTACTCCCCTGTTGTAGCCGGGCAATATAACGGTACCGGCTATCTGAATGAGCTGGGCACGCTCGACTACGGCGTTATCTCCAACGACCTGCTGAAATTCAATTTCCGCCTGGGCAACCACTCCATCAGCGGCCTGGCCGGCATAGCCATAGAGAACAGCAAAACAGAGGTGGTGGGCGCTTCCGGCAAAGGCCTGCCCGAAGGGCTGAAGGTGCTGAACGTTGTTTCCAACAGCCAGCTGGTGAACGGGTATAACGATCAAACCATCCTGCAGTCGCTCATCTCACAGGTCAGCTATGGCTATAAGGAGCGATACTTCGTCACCGCCTCTTACCGGGTGGACGGCTCCACCAATTTCCCGCAGTCGAACCGCTACGGCTCCTTTCCGGCAGTTTCCGCCGCCTGGCTGGTAAGCAATGAGCCCTTCCTGCAGCAAAACACCATCGTGGATATGCTGAAGCTGCGCGCCAGCTATGGCGTAACCGGCACACAGGATATCGGCTCATCCCGTTACCTGGGCCTGTACGGCTTAAGCAGCCAGTATAACGGCAGCACCGCGGCCACGCCCCTGCAGCTGCCCAGCCCCAACCTTACCTGGGAAAGCAAGCACCAGCTGAACGCCGGCGTGGATATAGGCCTGTTCAAACGCCTGAACCTTACGGTAGATGTATACAACAACGTTACCAAAAACCTGCTGCTGCAGGTATCGCAGCCCCTTTCCATCGGCTTTGAGCAGCGCTGGGAAAACTCCGGCGAAATTGTGAACAAGGGTATAGAGCTGGGCCTGAGCAGCGTGAACATCAAAACGCGCAATTTTGAATGGAATACGGATTTCAACATCAGCTTCAACTCCAACAAGCTGCAAAAGCTGCCCAGCGATATTACGCGTACGCAGCCTACCTGGAGCATATCGCAGGTGTACCGCAACGGCGGCAACCTGTACGAATTTTATATGCCTAAATGGCTGGGCGTAAACCCGCAAACCGGCGCGCCGCAATGGGAAGTGGTACACCGCGATGCCGATGGCAAGGAAACCTCCCGTGAAGCTACCTCCGACTATGCCAGCGCCACCTACCAGGAAGTTGGATCTGCCCTGCCGAAATTCCAGGGCGGCCTTAACTCGCAATGGAAGTATAAGAACATTGCGCTGAGCGTGAATGCATATTTCCTTTCGGGCAACAAAGTGTTCAGCAATGCCCTGCGCTTTGTGATGAACGATGGCATTGAGCCTTACTACAACCAGATAGTACTGCCAGATGGCTACAGCACCTGGACCAAGCCCGGTGACAATGCCACGGAGCCCAGCCCGCAGAATGCGGCCAATGCCACAGAAACATCTACCCGCTACCTGAAAGACGGCAGCTTCCTGGCGATCCGCAACATATCGCTGTCGTACACACTGCCAAAAATGTGGACCAGCCCCTTAAAGCTGGATGCGGTAACGCTTTCCCTGACGGCCGATAACGTGTATACGTTCACGAAGTTCCTGGGCCAGGACCCTGCTACCACTATTACCAGCGGCAGCTATGTAATGCCCGGCGTATCTGATTTTAAATATCCGAATAATCGCCAGTACCTGTTGAATATTAACATCCGGTTCTAGGATAAAAAAACATTTGATCATGCGTACAAGATCCATACTGCTTATACTGTGCCTGCCGCTGCTGATGGCGGGGTGCCTGAAAGATATAAATCCCAGCGATGCGTTGAACACCGGCCTGCTTACCGGCACCGAGCAGGGCCTGCAGCAGGCTGTGAACGGCGCCTATGCCCTGTTCAAAGACCATGTAACGTTCAACGGCACCGAAGACCTGAACAACATGTACCTGCGCCAGTACTTTCAGCTGAGCGACTTTGCCTCTGATGATATTGTGTGCGCGCAAACCACTACCGACCCGCTGTATTACAGCTTTTCGCTGGACCATACCGCCACGCAAACGAACACACGCTTTTTCTGGTATATCTCTTACAAGATCATTAACGACGCCAATACCGTAATAGAGTCGGCCGAGAAGATAGCCAACCCGAGCGATAAGATCCGGCAGCTGATAGGCGAATGCTATTTCCTGCGGGCCTTCTGCCACTTTAACCTGGTGCGCCTGTTTGCCCGGCCGGTTACGCAGGACCCTAACGGCATGGGCATTATACTGCGCACCTCCACCAGCGACGAAGCCCTGAAAGCCCGGGCTACCGTATCTGAAGTATATGCGGCGGTAATTGCCGATGCGGAAAAAGGCGCGGAGCTGATGAACCAGCCCCGCGGCGTGCAGTTTGGCTCCAAAGAGGCTGCATGGGCGCTGCTGTCAAGAGCCTTCCTGTATAAAGAGGACAACGACAGCGCCATATTTTATGCCGACAAGGTGATCGGCTCCAACCGCTTTTCACTGGAAACAGCCGCCACCTACCCGCAGCTGTTCGCCAATGCCATGACCGGCAAGGAAACCATTTTCTGCACTGCCTTCACCCCGGCAGACGACTATGGCAAAGGCGGTTCTATCGCCTCCATGATATACTCTGACGGCAACTCAGGCTGGGGGGAGGAATACGCCTCACAGTCGTTGCGCGATACCATGGCCGAACACCCGGAAGACGTGCGCTGGCAATACATAGTGCCATTGAAAAATACCGACGGCAGCCTGCAGAAAAAGAATGGCATTGAAATTTACTACATCAGCAAATTCTCTTTCCAGGGAGGCAGCCCTACCCTTAGCTCCCCCATCCTGTTCCGCCTGGCCGAAATGTACCTGAACAAGGCGGAAGCCGCGGCCAAGAAAGGCAATACCAATGATGCGCTGGATAATGTGGATATGATCCGCAAAAACCGCGGCCTGGAAAATGCGCTGTACAACCATGTGCTGCCTGCCGGCAAAACCGCGCTGGATGTAGTGTTAAAGGAAAGGCGCATAGAGCTGGCATTTGAAGGGCACCGCAACTACGATGTGTACCGCAACAAACGCAGCATGAACCGCACTTACTGGGGCTATCATTTACCGGGGCTGAAAGAATCGGATATTAACCTGGCCGTGAAACCGGCCGGCTATAATAATATGATCATAGCGCCGGACGCCAAACGGATCATTTACTACATACCGATTGACGAGATACAGACCAACAAGCTGTGCGAACAAAATCCTTAATCCTAAATCCGTACAATCATGCAAATCAGCAAATATATATTTCCGGGCCTGCTGCTGGTAATGATGGCAGCGGGCTGCAAGAAAGACGACACCACGCCCACAGCGGATATTTTTTATAAGGTAAGCATTGACGACAGAACCGTAACGTTCTCCAATGAAACCACCGGCGCCGTATCTTACAAATGGGATTTTGGCGACGGTGAAACCTCAACAGAAGAAAGCCCCGTGCACACCTACCCCGGCAAGGGCAAATATGTGCCCACCCTGTATGCCACGGATAAGGACGGGCATGTAGCCGAAGGCTCCACGGTGATTTACATAGCAAAAACATCGCCCGTGAAGCTGGATGACAACACCTTTTCCGACTGGGATAATGTAACGGATTACGTGATAACGCCGGCTGCGGGAGAAACTTATTTCAAAAAAATGAAAATAGATTATGATGCTTCGTATGTATATATGTATATTGAAGTAGCATCCAAAGAGTCAAATGCCGACATCTACGACTTTTACCTGGACACGGATAATGACGCCGGCACCGGCTTTGTGACCGACTTTGCAGGCGCGGGGTTTGACGTGCTGCTGGAGGGCACCGTGCTGGGCGACTGGCTGGACCCGTTCACCCACAAGGGTGCGCAGAACGAGTTTTCGTGGGACCTGGTAACTGCCTCTGAGTTTTACAGCGTAGGGTATAAGGCACAGGACGGGGGTATTTTCAAATTCGAGATGCGCATATCCCGCAGCAAGCTGAAAGGGCTGGCTGCCACACAAGCCTTTAAAATGGGCATTATTGCCACCAAGGGCGACTGGTCAGCCACGTTAGGCCGCTTGCCCGCTTCCAATGCACCCGCAATACAGGTAAACTTTGAATAAACCCTATGGTTGAATTAAAAGCAAACGGACGGCTGCTATCCCTGGACGTAATGCGCGGCATTATTATGCTGCTGCTGGCCGGGGAAAGCTGCCGGGTATATGAATCATTGCATGCGCTGCATGCAGGCAGCTGGCTGGATGCGATCATTACACAGTTCTTTCATCATCCCTGGCACGGCCTGCATTTCTGGGACCTGGTACAACCCGCATTCATGTTTATGGCCGGCACCGCCATGTATATTTCAGTAACGCGTAAACGCAGCAGGGGTGTTTCGGAGCGGGATAACTTCCGGCATATTGCCATCCGCAGCCTTAAGCTGTTTTTGTTTGGCACCGGCCTGCACTGCGTATATGCGGGGCATTTAGTATGGGAGCTGTGGAACGTGCTCACGCAGCTGTCGTTCACCACCCTGGTGGCATACGCACTCATACGCAGCCCGTTTAAGGTGCAGATAGCCGTAGCCCTGGGCATGGTTATCCTGAACGATGTGCTGTACCGCAGCATACTGGTGCCTGGCTTTGACCAGCCCTTCACAGAGGGCCATAACTTTGGCTCCTTTATGGACACGGTGCTGATGGGCAAGATAAACCGCGACGGATGGGTAGCCATTAACTGCATACCCACGGCGGCACATACCATTTTAGGCGTAACAGCCGGCAAGCTGCTGATGGCGCCTTACAGCAACGCGGTGAAGATAAAGGCGCTGGTAGTAGCAGGCGTTATTGCCCTGTTCCTGGGCTTTGGCGCGGATATTACCGGCATATCACCCATCATTAAACGGATTGCCACCGGCGGCTTTGTGCTGGCTTCTTTAGGCTGGGTAACGCTGATACTGGCGGCCCTGTACTGGTGGATAGATGTAAAGGACCATCCGCGTTATACCTGGATAGCGGTGGTAATAGGAATGAACTCCATCTTCATTTACCTGTTCTTTGAAACCGTAGGCGGGCAGTGGCTGAACGGGGCGGTAGCCATATTTGTGGGAGGCTTTGCCGGCCTGCTGTACGTACCGGCCGGCATACAGGCGGTATTATCGGCACTTGCGGTTTGGGCGCTGGAATGGTACATTTGTTACTGGTTATACGAGAAAAAAATATTCTTCAAACTTTAAATCGCACATGAGAAGAAGAGAATTTTTACGGAACACCGCAGTAGCGGGCATGGGTTTTTCCCTGTTACACACGCCGGCCAGGGTGCTGGCCGCTGAAAAGAAGGCAAAAGTAAGAATGGGCCTTATAGGCGTAGGCGCCCGCGGGCTGGGGCACCTGGAGCTTTGCCTGCGGCGCAGCGATGTGGAAGTAATTGCCATTGCCGACCCGGACACCAGCTACACTATTCCCAAAGCCCGGGACCTTATTACAAAAGCCTATGGCAACAAAAAGGTGGCAGAGTACACCAATGGTCCGGAAGATTTTCATAACCTGCTGAAGCGCGATGACATTGACGCTGTTATTATAGCCACTCCCTGGGAGTGGCATACCATACAGGCCGTAGCAGCCATGAAAGCCGGGAAAACACCGGCAGTGGAAGTATGCGGCGCTACCGACATACAGGAATGCTGGGAGCTGGTGAACACCAGTGAAACAACCGGCGTGCCTTTATTCGGTATGGAAAACGTGTGCTACCGCCGTGATGTAATGGCAGTGCTGAACATGGTGCGGCAGGGCCTTTTCGGGGAGCTGATACACCTGCAGGGCGGCTACCAGCACGACCTGCGTGAAGTAAAGTTCAATGATGGCAAACAATACTACGGCGGCGGCGTGGAATTTGGCGAAAAAGCGCTGTCTGAAGCCAAATGGCGCACCAACCACTCCGTACACCGCAACGCCGACCTGTACCCCACGCACGGCCTGGGACCGGTAGCCAACATGATCAACATTAACCGCGGCAACCGCTTGCTCACCGTTTCTTCCGTAGCCACCAAATCGCGCGGGCTGCACAAGTACATTGTGGATCATGGCGGCGAAAACCATCCCAATACAAAAGTGAAATTTAAGCTGGGGGATATTGTAACGTCGCTGATTAAAACCAGCAACGGTGAAACCATTATGCTGTCGCACGATACCAACTCACCCCGCCCCTACTCGCTCAACTTCCGTGTGCAGGGCACCAACGGGCTGTGGATGGACGATGTAAAATCAGTGTACGTAGAAGGCAAAAGCAAGCCCCATACCTGGGAAAAGGCCGGCAGCCCCAACGATGCCGACAGCTACATGGCCAAATACGACCACCCGCTGTGGAAGCGCTATGCCGCAGATACGGCCGGCGCAGGGCATGGCGGTATGGACTGGTTTGTGATCAACTCTTTCGTGGAAAGCATTAAGCGCGGCACGCCTTATGCGCTGGATGTATATGACCTGGCCACCTGGTATGCCATTACCCCGCTGAGCGAACAGTCTATAGCAGAAGGCGGCGCCGTACAGTATATACCTGACTTTACCCGCGGCGGCTGGCTGAACCGCCAACCGATATTTGCCCTGGATGGAGAATATTAAGGTTTATCTATAGCAAAGCAGCTACATAAAGAGGAGGTGCATCAAAAGTATGCACCTCCTCTTTTTTCGCCTGAAAGGCTTTGCCTGCGCAATTTCCAGTATCTTCAAAATACTTCGATACTTCCTCTTTTATAAACCATATCCGATAGCGGCCGCGTTAATCTCCGGGCTTTTTATTTTTGCCTTTTACTTTTTGCTTTATACTATGAGTACAATCTTCCCTATATGCTCGCCGGACTCCAGCAACCGGTGCGCCTCCGCCGCTTCGGCCAGCGGCAGTGCGCGGTAAATAACAGGTTTGAATTTGCCGCTTTCCAGCACGGGCCATACATGTGTACGGATCTCCGCTGCCAGTGCTGATTTAAAGAGATAAGGCTTATCCCGCAGGGTGCTGCCGGTAATGGTAATGCCTTTTCTCATCATTTGGGGGATATTAAGGATAACCTGCGGTCCTCCCATAGCATTGATATACACCAGGCGGCCGTTCTGTTGCAGGATGTTCATGTTCTTCGCAAAGTAATCGCCGCCGATCATATCCAATATTACGTTAAACGGCTCGTCTTTGAAGCGCGCTTCAAAATCAACCGCCTTGTAGTTCACAAAAGCGTCTGCACCCAGCTCCAGGCTGCGTGTACCTTTGGCGTCGGAACCAACGGTTACGGCTACATATGCATCAAAGGCATGGGCCAGCTGCACGGCGGTAATGCCTATACCGCTGGTGCCGCCGTGCACCAGCAGGCGCTCGCCCGGCTGCAGCCTGCCGCGCTGGAATACGTTTGCCCATACCGTGAAAACCGTTTCCGGTAAAGACGCCGCGCCTGTGTAATCCCAGCCTGCGGGAACAGGCAGGCATTGCCCTTCTTTTACAGTAACATATTCGGCATACCCGCCGCCGGCTACCAGGGCGCATACTTCATCGCCTGTACGCCATTGCGTAACACCCTCTCCTGCTTTTTCTATTACCCCGGCCACCTCCAGGCCGGGAATATCTGCCGGCGCATCCGGCGGTGCAGGATAATTGCCTTTGCGCTGAAAAACATCCGGCCGGTTAAGGCCTGCGGCATGTACTTTAATAAGCACTTCCTGGTTCCCTGGTTCAGGTATGGGGCGGTCGGCTAACCGCAATACTTCCGGGCCGCCGTGCTGGGTAATGGTAATGGCTTTCATGGTTTGGCTTTATAGTGATAATAGCAGCGGCAATAATCGGGCCGCCGGATAGCTTTATTGTTTTGCCGGTGATCCCTACTCCATCCTAATGGGAAGGTGATACCTACACCGTCCTAATGGGAAAATAGTGTAATTTAGCGTGCTTCTTACGGTAGCTGAATCCAGCTATCAATATCCATCAATTATATCTTATAGCATAAGGCAAGTGCGCTTTTACCCGGAGAGGAGTGCGCTCTTAATGGGAGTTGCGTACGCTTTTACTACGGGTTGCAGTGGGGTTAAACAGGAGCTGCAGCAGGGATGAATGCCGCCTGCCGTCAGGTTAAAGACAAACTGCGCCTGGCTGTTTTGAGCGATACATAATGGGTTAAACAGAGGTTGCAGCAGGAATGATGTTGCACGCCGCCAGATTAAAAACAAACTGTGCCTGGCTGTTTTGAGCGATACATAACGGGTTAAGCCGGAGCTGCAGCAGGAATGATGTTGCACGCCGGCAGGTTGAAAACAAACTGCGCCTGGCTGTTTTGAGCGTTGATGTTGCGTAACGCGTCGTATAGCTTTAGCTTGCTATTGATCTGCATCAAGCGTATGACGCCAGCCAAGGTTTGTTTTTAATCCTGCCGGCAATGCGGTGTATTTGGTATACCCCCAACCGGAACACTTACTCACAATGGTGTTACCTTATTACTGTTACTATATATTGCGCTTAATGATTTGCAGCTTGATGATTGGAAGCGTTATGCTATAGCAGCGTAGTAACCAATAGTTACCAGGCCCACTTTTGGGCCTGTGCCAATTACTTATCCACGTTTTTTGGGCAGTTTGGTGAGGTTATTTACATTCGCCGCACACGTTAATGTTGAACTATTCTATTAACAGCGTAGTATTATTAACGTGTTTATTAACCGGATTTATTAACCAAAAAAACTTACTGAAATGGCAAAACAAACCGGCCCTGTTTATTATACTGGTACACGGGGCGACACTTGCTTTTATGAAATGGAGGGCGAATATTACATGCGCCGCAAAAGTTCGCTGAGCAGCAAGCGCGTAAAGCGCGACCCGGCCTTTGCACTTACAAGAATATATGCCGGACTGCTGGCGCAGGCTTCCCCGATAGCATCGGCGGTATACCGGAAAATACCCCGGGATAAACGGCGGCATGCACAGTACCGCGAGATGAGGGGAGCAGCGCAGCGCATGCTAAAACAGGGCATAACAGCGGAAGCAATAAGCGCACAACTGGAACAAAAGTATTTGCACGTACACAACGTGGAAATAACACCCGCAGTTACTGGTACAAAGCAGCCCATACAACCCGCAGCAGTCAATATCCTGCATAAAGCAGCCAATACAGCTGCCGCGCAACCACTTAAACCGGTAACAAAAGTGACCCGGATAAGGGATATACGAAAACTCACTGCCTATCCCGGTAAACGGCGGATGCACGTACGGCTGCCCCGCCAGGCTGCCGTGCACCTGGCGCCGGACGGGCATATGCTAATAAACATAAGCCGGAAAAAGCGGCTGAACACCGCCCCTCCGTTACAATGCCCCGCATAGTGGAACGTTGCCTGCCGCCGCACTTAATTTTTTACGGACGCTATTGATTTCACTTCAAAAACTTGCGTAGCTCTCAGGTCTTTTATATCTTTTGCAACCAATAACGGAGCAAAAAGAACCTTAGCTATGCTTACCATTCCACTGAAGGATCAGTTAGTCCGTCTTTCGAAAAGCATCATCACCATTTTTATAGTTGTGATATGGGTTTGCTGTAGTACACCTTCAGCTTTTGGACAGCACAAACCTAACATCGTGATCTTTATTGCTGATGACTTAAACCAGCAGGATATTGGATGCTATGGCAATGCGGATGTAAAAACTCCCAACATGAATGCGCTGGCTGCTGAAGGAATGCGGTTTAACCGCGCGTACGCGGCATCCCCTATCTGTACCCCTTCCAGGAGCGCCCTGTACACCGGGCTTTACCCGTTCCGTAACGGCGCACAAATGAATCATTTTACGGTACGCCCCAATACCAGGAACCTGCCCCAGTTCCTGCAAAAGCTGGGTTACCGGGTGGTGATCTCCGGCAAAACAGACATATTCCCTTTCCATAACTTTCCGTTTGAAAGAATAGGTGAAGAGTTCGGGCGATACCTTCCTGTTGAAAACCGGCTGGACCGAAAAAAGGAAACGGTTCACATGATAGAAAATCATTTTAAAGACCGCCCGGAACAGCCCATTTGCCTGATTGTAGCGCCCTGGGTGCCACATGTACCCTGGTTCCCGAACAGGGATTTTGATCCTGGTAAACTAAAGATGCCCGACTACCTGGCTGATACCAAAGCTACCCGCAAAGCACTGTCGGCCTATTACCAAAGCATCGGGGAAGCAGATAAAATGCTGGGAGAAGTGCTGCAGGCCATTGACAAAGCCGGTCAGAAAAACAGCACTGTAGTGATGTTTATATCGGACCAGGGGGCGCAGTTTCCATCTGCAAAATGGACGGTGTATGACCAGGGATTAAGAGTGCCGTTGATTGTCAGATGGCCGGGGAAAGTGGCTGCCGGCGCAGTTTCTGACGCACTGGTTTCATTGGTTGATATAACGCCTACGCTGGTTGATCTCGGAGGTGGAAAAGCGATTGACGGATTAGACGGGCAGTCGTTCAAAGACGTATTGTTACAAAAAAAGAAAGGCCACCATCAATATATTTTCGCGGAAACATCTGTGGAGCCCCATTTCTGGTATAACTACACACCTTCCCGGACTGTTATTACTGCTGACGGTTTCCATTACATCAAAAACTATCATCCTGGTGTGCGGTTTATTACGCATATTGATAAAGTAGAACAAAACGAATTTTATTTTGACACCTGGATAGCGGCCGCCAAAACCGATCCCAGAACAAAGTTTTTGCTGGACCGGTACAGCTATCGACCGCCGGAAGAGCTCTTTAATCTGACCACAGACCGCAACGAGTTTAAAAACCTGGTGAGCGATCCCGCTTATCATAACAAAGCCCAGGAGCTGGAAAAACTGCTTGATAAGGAGCTGCAACGGCAGGGCGAAACAGATGATATGATATTGAAGGGAACACTGCCTGAATTTTTTGACCAAAGCTATGCCATCCGGCAAAACAGCAGCGCATCTGATCTTTCCTTTAATAAAAAGCGGTGGAACCCCGATACGCTTATCATAACTGCTTACCTGGAAGGCATTGACAAAGGCGGCGTTGTTTGCGACTATTTCAACAACTTTAAATTATATGCTTACCAGCACAAAATAGGATTGGTACTGGCTAACGGCAACACAATAGAAAGTGAGCCGCTTCCGGTGAACCAGGGGCAGCTGATCTTCAGGTTATCTGAAAAAGGCGACCTGGAGGCCAGGTTTAACGCGCAAACTGTTTTAACAGCTACTTTGCAATGCAACCTCACAAAAATCAAAGGCGGATATGTAACCTGTGGTAAGGTGCAGGGAGAGGAGCTTGAAGGCAAGCTGCAAACCTACCAGGGGAAGATTATGGATCTGCGGTTTACGATGAATGAGCTATCGCGGGAGCCGTGAGGTCAGGTATGCGCCCTTTACTCATCGTTCCGCTGCTGCATGCAGGTATTGTTTCCTGAATTGTAAGGGGCTAACCTGGTACATTTTCCTGAATTGACGGTTGAAGTTGGATAAATTGCTAAAGCCGCTATCCAGGCTGATGTCTATTACGCTTTTCTGCGTTTCTATCAGCAATTTGGAGGCATGGCTTAGCCGCACTTCATTTACAAAGCCGGTGAATGATTTCCGGGTACGCTGGCTGAAATAGCGGGAGAAGGAGTTGTTGGCCATATTTACCGATGCAGCTACTTCCGCAATCGTGATTTCACGTGCAAAGTTCTTAATAACAAACTGTATCACTTTATTCATGCGGTGCGAATCTATTCCATTTTTGCCCGTTATCACCTGGTTAGAAATGTATCGTGTTTCCCTGCTTCCGGCAATGATGTTTAATATTTCCAGCAGCTTCAGCCACCGGGATAACCCTTCCAGCACCAGCAGCTCTTTTAACTGTTTACTTACAATAGCATTTGTTTTTCCCTGGATATCCAGTCCCCGGACAGACCGGTTCAAAAGCGCCTGCAATGGCTGCATTTCGGGCAGCTGCATACAGTTTTCACCAAATGAATCTTCTTTAAAATGTACCACTATGGACTGGGCTCTCAGCGATGTTTGCTTTTTGTAATAGGGAGCGTCATTGCGGTACAGGTGCGGCAGATAAGGACCTAACAAAGCTAAATTACCCGGGGCAAAACGGCTGATGTTATCGCCGACAAAGCGTTTACCGGTACTCTCCGTTACCAGCACCAGCTCATACTCCGGATGAAAATGCCAGGGCGTAGGATAATACGGGTAATCGAAAAACCGTGTTACAAACGACTCATTGACGTTTTTGGGCAGGTATTCCAACATCGGCTCCATGCCTCAATATTACACAATTATATGACATGGCTAAGCACAGGATGTTAGAAAAGTATCATTTTCAGCTATATGAAATGTAGACTTCGTGTAATAATTATCCCATTTTCGTTATTACAAAATATACCGGTATGCTCCGCCCGATCTTATCTCCCGAACAGGTGAACCTGTATCATCATCAAGGCTATCTGATAGTCAAAAATTTTTGCAGCCAGGAGGAAGTGGCTAAGTTGTACAGCACTGCCCTGCAGGACAATGCCATGCAGCAAAATGCATTGGATCTGAATGATCAAACAGGGAAGAAAACGCGCCTGTCCCTATGGTTCACACCTGGTAATGACGTATTTGGTTATTTAACCCGCAGTGAAAAAATGGTTGGCGCAGTACAACAGCTGCTGGGCAACACATCCGCCGTATGTCATTTTCACTCCAAGCTGATGCAGAAAGAACCCAAAGTAGGCGGCGCCTGGGAATGGCACCAGGATTACGGGTATTGGTATAAAAACCAGTTTATGTTCCCCGATGAGCTGATGAGTGTAATGATTGCCTTAACGCCTGCCAATAAAGAAAACGGCTGTTTGCAGGTAATTGAAGGCTCGCATAAGATGGGACGCGTTAATCATGGTTTTGCCGGCGAACAGGTGGGCGCCGATATGGTGATGGTGAATAATGCTTTGAAAACAATGCCGTTGATATATGTAGCACTGCAGCCCGGCGATGCCTTGTTTTTTCACAGTAACATCCTGCACCGCTCCGAAGCTAATTTATCTGATGCCCCCCGCTGGTCTGTTATCTCCTGTTATTCTCTGCAATCCAACCTGGCTTATAACGAAACTTCTACTTCATGGCATACGCCTGTACAGGTGGTACCTGATGAAGCTATTCTACACTGGGAAGCCGCTTCTTTATCGGAAGCTGATTTTCTGAAGAAGGAAAATGACCCGGCGTTGAAGGAAACGGGATGGGAGGGGTGATCAGAAAGCGGCGCTGTTGTAAGTACTCTTAAACTGCAGACACTAGCTTTCCCGAGAGTTTCTCTCGCCTGCCTATTTGCCCTAATTTTAATCTGTTCAATTTTGTGACAGAAGGTCAATTCTAATTTCCTACTTAACTGTGTCTTTTAAATATCCTGTAACTCTTACATCAAACCATTTAAAAGCTATTTCAATATTACAGCCCGCCCCTTCTGCTTTCAGGTAAATCAGATTGTCTTCTATTTTTGCAAGTTCAATATTAACTACGTTGTTCCTGCCCCAACCAGTCAGCTTTACACTGCTTACTTCAATAAGTTTCATACATATCTGAGCTGCATTATATCCCTGTTGCATCCATTTAATTGGTGGGATTGATGGATAATTCTCTACTTCAAAAAAAATATCAACTACTGGACCATTATTGTTAAAGTTTATCCTTTTTAATAATGCATGCTTTAATGAAGGTTCATCATTACCAAAAATGCCACATATGGTTTTGGGATTCATTGATAAACGACGCCACATAACTTAAAATTCATTTTACGCTTACCTCTCCCCACAAGCTCCCCAACGCCTCTACTTCTAAAAATAATTTATCATTCTCCTCATAAAAATCTAAAATTAGCTTATTGGCTAAATCTTGTGACAAAATACTTATTACCCCTGCATGTTCCGCATTAAAAGCAAAAATGGGGTTTAAACACTTTAAACTATTAAACACAGCAGCACCACAATCTTTCGAATAGTCTGTGAATACGTAAACGTTACCAGGTTGCAACTGTGAACAATTATCTATATAAAATCTCAAAAAATTCTCCTTGTCGTCAAACGGAATTATCTTTTTTGAAGCAATGTTATTATTTATCTTACCGCTGCTTTGTTCACCAATAGAATCAGTTTCCTCCAAATTCAATATTGTTACTTCATTACTATTTACATTAAAAATAGCCTTAAGCTCTTTTAAGTATGTTGCCAAATGCTGTTGGCACCTTTGTTTCCTAAACAAAATTTCCTGTTTATCCTCTTTATTCATCTTATAACCGCTATTTAATTTCCATAACAGAATTTCAATTTAGCTGACTATTAAGCAAGAATCATGAAAAGGTTCTTCTCTTCTGTTTTTTATTTCTTGTTAGTCCTTATTCTCTTTACCTTTTAATGATGAGGTATAGAAAGAACAGTGTACATGCCAAGTAACATATTCATTAACATTACGCAAACAATCGTCTTTTTAAAGGATTTTATATTGAAATTGCTATTATTTTTTGATGCGCACCTGCAGTAAATGATGTAAAACAAAGTATACAATATGTTTAGGCACAACACCTAAGCTGCCTGCCGCTTAGAGATTCCAATCACCGTCACACCGAGATGCATATCAATAGTTCTTCATCCTACAACAAAATTATAAACCAGAACATATACCCTAAGGAAATCATACTCCTCTTCTGCTGGGAGGCTCCTTGTCAGGAATAACGTGATTTTGATCCAAATCCCGCATATTAACATTTTCCATCACATTTCTAATGTTAGATAACTCTCTATTTTTAAAAAAAATTGCTGTAATTCTTGTTAATAGATCTCTTATTTAAAAATAAGTGCTAAATCCCCGATCGCTCTATCACTAATTACAGGTAGAGTATGGATTATCACACTGCATTTCTGGTGGCAGCCATCCAACATATCCTTTACCTGCACTCGAAAAGAATACTTCCACCCACTTACTTCGACAAGATAACACTGTTAGAAACTCATTATCTTTTATAGAAATTAATCGCTTCTTTGATCCCTTTTGTGGCGTTTCATGAATTACAAGCTTTCCTGAATAAGCCCTGGAATAAACACCCAGAACATCGGATTTTTTCACCCGGCCGCTTGCAACGTATCCATTGATTGCTAATGCAGCCGAAACATCAAATGTACTATCACTTTCTTCAATAATATGAAGGATTAAATAGTCCTCTTCCTCAAGG
>NZ_DASTRI010000005.1:0-39589 GCF_035761305.1 Chitinophaga sp.
TTCCTCACTCCTTTTTTTGGCGGGGAGTGCCAAAATTTTTTGTTGCATTAACAACGTATTCACAATTAAATAAGTACGAGCCTTTAGTTTTGTAAAACAAGAGAGCGGATAATACAAATTCCAACCAAACCAGATCACCAACCATATCTGTATCTGTCTTGGTAACCACCAAATGCTCATTCTTTTTGGGTAGATTTAAAAACAATCCACGCATGAGAAACCTTGCCTGTACATTTAAAGTGAACGGCATTCCCAAACGGATTTGCCTCAAAAAAATTGCCAAGGAAAGAAAGTTTCGTGTAACTGTAGAGGGTGTTCAGATGGAATATTTTCTGACGGATGAGGACCATGTTAAACCATTAAGCGACAGTGAACTGCCGGACGATTCGTTATTACCGCATATTGAGTGGATGATCCGGCATTATTTCCAGAATACCAAACAACTCATATAGGTGAACTGATTTAGTTAACCGATCATAACCTGCCATGCCCACTTTAGTTAACCTAATATATATCATGTGTTATAATCAATCAATATTAATAATACTGCTAATTACCCATGGATGTAACGAGAGAGAAAACCGGCTTGCTAAACTGATTTCAGTTAACCAACCGGTATAACGTCCTGTTAACCATTGATAAGAGCGGCAATGCAATTGTGAGAGAAGGCTGCAAACGAGAGAGGAGCAGATGAGGAGGTTTGCCACTCCACCTGGCCAGGCCTTAAAGCAGCGTTATTTAAGGAAAATCGTTAAATGACCTGCGGCCTGGCCACTTTTCCAGGGCTTTGCTAAACTGATTTCAGTTAGCCAAACATATATTTATCGCTGAACCGATCAACATAACGCATTATTGTTAACCATTAATTGAGTATGATGAGAGAGCGGAAATGCAATTTGTGAGAAAGGAAGCTGCAAACAAGAGAGGAGCAGCAAACAAGAGGGAACTGTGAAGGAGAGAGTTGCAGATGTGGAGGTTTATCACTCCACATGGCCAGGCCTTAAAACAGTGTCACTTAAAATCAACTATTAAATGGCCTGTGGCCTGGCCTTCCCTTTTTTGTTTACATTACCGGCAACACTCCCCCTTCTGCAGGGAAAAGTGCCTGTGATGTTTTACATTACCTTTAAACAAACCCTTTTTCCAGTGCCAGAAAAGCCTCTTCTGCATTCAGCTGGTCCCATAAAACTGCATATACCGCCCGGGCTACCGGCATATAGGCGCCTATTTCATGGTTCATTTCAAAAATACATTTGCTGGCATAATAGCCCTCTGCCACCATGTTCAGCTCCAGCTGGGCGGCTTTTACGCTGTAGCCTTTGCCTATCATATTGCCGAAGGTGCGGTTGCGGCTGTGCAGTGAATAGCAGGTTACCAGCAGATCGCCCAGGTAGGCGCTGGCATTGTAATTATGCGCCGTTTCCGCCATATGGGCCGGCCCTGCCCAAACGGCATATTTTTCAAGGAAGTGCTGCATTTCACGGAAGCAGTTGGCAATAAGCACACTCAGGAAATTATCGCCATACTCCAGGCCATGCGCAATACCAGCGCCCATGGCATAAATGTTCTTTAGCACCGCCGCCAGCTGCACTCCTATCACATCATTATTTACAATGGTTTGCAAATAACTGTTGCCAAACAGGTCGGCCATTTGCTGGGTAGCTTCCGGCTGCAAGCCGGAAAAGGTGAGGTAAGAAAGCTTTTCGTTGGCTATCTCCTCTGCATGGCAGGGGCCTGTAATGGTAAAGTACTGCTCCGGCGGCAGGCCAAAATCATCGGCCAGGTACTCATTAATAAGCATGTTGCTTTGCGGCACCAGCCCTTTAATAGCGGATATTACCTTTTTATGCTGTAAGGCATCCGGCGGCAGGGCCTGCAGCACTTCTTCCAGGAAGGCAGAGGGCACCGCCAGCACCAGCACATCGCTGTTGTTAACTACCTGCTGCAGCTGGTTGCTAAGCTGCAGCTGGTGGGTATCAAAATATACGGAGGTTAAATAATGCTTGTTGTGGTGGCGCTGCTGCATATGGCGGATGGTGTCTTCACTGCGGATCCACCAGTTTACCTGCTGCCCGTTGTCTGTAAGTATTTTTGCCAAAGCAGTAGCCCAGCTACCACTACCTATTATGCCTGTACTCACCCTGTTGAATTTTCCGCAAAATAAATTAAAAAAGTGGTTAGTAGCCGGGCAACCGCCCGCAACTAACCACTTACTTTAATACCGGTACGCTTATTTGGTGCCATCAAACAGCTGCGATGCCGGTACTACCTTTACTTTTTTCCCGGTCTTCAGCTCGCGTGATACCGCGGCATAAGGTCCGCTGATCACCTGTTCGCCAGGCTGCAGGCCGGAGAGTATTTCAATATTATTATCGTCCTGTATGCCGGTTTTAACTTCTACCTGCTTTACCGTGTTATCTTTCTGCAGTACAAACACAACTTCCCTGGTGTCTTTATCGCCGGGGGCAGTGGTAGCCTCATTGGTTCCGTCATCCTTCTTTTTCTTTTTGGCGTTGCCTTTCGCGGCTTCTACCTCCCGGGTAGTTACGGCGTTAATGGGCACGGATAATACGTGGCTCTTACGCTTGGTTTGTATATCCACACTGGCGCTCATGCCGGGGCGGAAAGGAAAGTTCTTGGGCTGGGACGGATCTATAAGATCTTTATAGCTGCTGTTGAGAATGCGGATGTGTACAATGTAGCTGGTTACCTGTTCCGCAGAGGAAGTGGTAGTGCCGGCAGCAGCGGTGGCAGCTCCTTTGCTGGAGCTGGCTATCTGGGTAACAATCCCTTTAAACTTGCGGCTGTTGTAAGCATCTACCTCTATGATGGCTGTATCGCCGTATTTAACACGGGGAATATCATTCTCACCAACATCTACCTGCACTTCCATTACATTCAGGTCGGCAATGCGCATAATTTCCGTACCGGCCATTTGCAGGGTACCTACCACCCGCTCGCCTTTTTTAACCGGCAGCATGGAAACAATGCCGTGCATGGGCGATACAATGGTGGTACGGCCCAGGTTTTTGTTAGCTTCTGTTAAGCTGGCCTGTGCGCTGGCCACTGCATATTTATAGCTGTTCACCTGCTCGGTGGCGGCGTTATAGTCGGCCAGGGCCGAGCGATAGGCCGATTCCGCCGTTTCAAATTCGCTGCGGGAAACCACCTTCTGGGCATACAATTCCTTGTTGCGGTCATACGCAGCCTTGTACTGCTCCAGCTTGGCTTTATAGGCGTGCAGCGAGGCAGCGGCATTTGCCATTTGCGCCTGCGCCTGGCTAAGGGCTGCATTGGCTTTATCGCGCTGCGAGCCGTAAATATCTGCGTATATACGCACCAGTACCTGCCCTTTTTTTACAGAATCGCCTTCCATTACCGGTAAGTCCACAATTTCACCCGATACATCGGAACTTACTTTTACTTCTATTTCGGGATAAATTTTGCCGGTGGCAGTAACGACCTCAATAATATCATGTTCGGCGGCTTTATCTGCCGCCACTTTAATACCTTCTTCCTTACCGACTACGCCGGCGGCTTTCAGTACCAATAATAATATTATCAGCGCTACTACACTACCAACAATCCAATAAAGTGTCTTTTTCTTCATAGAGGCGGTTTGTTACAAGGGAAGGGAGCCTACAGGGTAATTTTCTGGTCCCGGTAAAACTCCAGCAATTTCATTCTGAATATAAAGTCGTATTGAGCCGAAACCTTATTGATCTGGGCCTGGAACAAATTATTTTGCGTAGTAATATAATCTATTGTGTTCATTAACCCCAAATTAAAGCGTTTGGTTGCAAAATCAAAAGCTTTCTGGGATGCATCCACCCCCCTGCTGGCGGCGTTGAACTTTTGAATGGCGGCTACTGCATTGGCATGGGCTGTATAAATATCCTGCCGCAGCTGCAGGTTGTCCTGGTCGCGGGTCAGCTGCTGCGTGTACAGGTTCAGCTTAGTGCGTTTATACTGGGCGCGCAGCTGCCAGCCGTTAAAGATGGGTATATTAAGGCTTACGCCTATTGCCTGCTGGAAGTTGTTGCTGATTTGCGTGCCAAAAGGGGTGCGGCCAAAATCCTGCTGGGTAAAATGCGGATAGGGGTCGGTGATTACTTTATAGTTGGCGCCGCCTACTGCTACATTGCCTATTGTATCGCCCTTTACACCGGTTAGCACGTTGCGTATATCATTTACGTTATTGGCGTAGTTAGTGCCAATACCGGCTGATAAGCTTAGGGTAGGGAACATTGCGCCTTTGGCAGCCGCCACCTCCCTTTCCCATGATTTAATGAGCAGGGAGTCCGCCCGTATGAGCGGGTTGGTGGTTAAAGCGGCGCTGAACACCATTTCCGGGTCAACCTCATTAAGGGCAGGCAGGGGAATGGCAGATATATCGGCAGGTATTTCGGGCTGAAAGGGAATATCAAAACTCAGGTTCAGCAGCGCTTTCATTTGTAAGGTGGATAATATTACATTGTTCTGCGCTGTAACCAGGTTGGCGCTGTCCCTGGCCAGCTGCGCCAGCAGATCCGCCTCATTGCTTTCCGGCACAGAACCGGCAGCTACCAGCTTCTGGGTGTTAGACAGCTGTGCTTTGGTAAGTGCCAGCTGTGTTTCATTTACATGCACCTGCTCATTATTCTGCAATATTTGCAAAAAGGAGGAGGCTATGTTAAACGCCACATCATTCTTGGCCTTTTCCAGCAAAAAGTCATTGGCCTGCGCCTGGTATTTGTTGGATGCAATGGTGTTACGCTTGCTGAACCAGTTGAACAGGGTAACGTTGGTATTTAAGCTGGCGTTGGCGGAAAGGAAGCCGGTTGTTTCATATGTATAAGTAGTAGGGTTTACGCTACGGCCGGCGTTGTAGTTACTTCCAATACTACCACTGAGGTTCGGTATCTGGGATAGCTGGCTTTGTTTGAGGGTAAGCTCGGCAAGCCGCTTCTGCACGTCTTGCTGTTTAATGGATATATTATTGGCCATCGCATAATCCACACATCGTTTGAGGCTCCATTTATCCTGGGCAGCTACATGTACAGTGTTAGCAAACAATAAACATATTACCAGGAGTGCTCCCGGGAACTGGTATAGTTTCATAGCGTAACAAAAATATAGTAATTGTGATGATAGCCTTTGCCATTTCTTTATAAAAGGCAAATTTTTATTAGGTATGGCAGATGGCCACACTAATTTAGTGTAAAACATAACATTTTATTTATTGTTTTTTCTGAAATGTATGTTAACGCAGGTTTAAATGCGGGAGTTTACTGGATTTTGCCGTCCCTGATCTCGATAACCCGGTGCCCGAATGCAGCATTTTGCTCAGAGTGGGTTACCTGTATGATGGTAATTTTATCTGTTTCATTCAAGTGCTTAAACAGCTGCATAATTACGCGGGCCTGGTCGGAGTGCAGGTTACCCGTAGGCTCATCGGCCAGTATTACCCGGGGCTCGGACACAATAGCCCTGGCAATGCCTACCAATTGCTGCTGGCCGCCGGAAAGCTGGTTAGGGAACAGGTCTTTCTTGGCTACAATGTTAAAGCGGTCCAGCACATCGGCTACCTTGCTTTTACGTTCTGCAGAAGGAATGTTCTTATATAATAAAGGGGTTTCAATATTTTCATAAACGGTTAGCTCGTCTATCAGGTGATAGGCCTGGAATACAAAGCCAATACTGCCGCGGTGCAGCTGGGTACGTTTTTTCTCGCTCATTTTATGTACCGGCTCCCCTTCAAACAGGTATTCGCCGCTGGAAGGTTCTTCCAGCAAACCCAGTATGTGCAGCAACGTGGATTTCCCAGACCCCGAAGGGCCCATTATAGACACAAATTCACCGGGGAAAATGGCCAGATCTACATCTTTTAATACTTCATTCTTGCCAAATCCTACCGGGTAGTGCTTGGAAACATGTCTTAATTGTATCATATTTAAATTGTTTATTCCGTTCTGATAGACTTTACGGGGTTCATTAAAGCTGCCCTTATGGATTGTACGCTTACCGTTATAACGGCTACGAGTACTGCAATTGCCGCCGCCCCCGCAAAAATGCCTATATGAATATGAATACGGTAGGCATAATGCTGCAGCCATTGCTCCATGATATACCAGGCAATGGGGCTGGCAATGATCACGGATAATAATACCAGCTTCACAAAATCTTTTGACAACAGGGCTACAATACTGGTAACGCTGGCGCCCAGCACCTTGCGCACGCCTATTTCCCGGGTACGCTGGGTCATTACCAGCACGGAAATAGCAAACAGTCCCATACAGGATATTACAATGGCCAACACCGCGGCGCTGATAAATATACTGGAAAAGCGTTTTTCTTTCTGGTACTGCCGGTCGGTATTTTCATCCAGGAAAGAGGGATCTGTTTCCTTACCAGGGAAAACCTCTTTCCAGCGCTTAGTTACCAATGCCATGGAAGCTGCTAAATTGCCAGGCGGCACTTTTACAAAAATGTAGCTTACCGCAGCATTGGGCTGCATGTACATAGAAAGCGGCTCTATATTCTCCTGCAGGGAGCGGAAGTTAAAATCCTTTACAATGCCAATCACCTGCATAGGATGCAGGCTGTCGTTCACCGGCAGCAAAGCCCCCAGCGCAGCATCTACTCCGCCCAGCTGCCGGGCCATTTTTTCGTTGATCACCAGGCCCATGGAGTCCGTTCCGTATTGCGGTGAAAAATCGCGGCCGGCCAGCAGGGTAAGGCCCAGTGTTTTTACATAATCATAATTTACCTCCAGCCAGTTGCTGGATATAGTATGCCCCTTATAATCAAACGATACCCTGGAAGAAGCGGAAGATCCGTCCCGGCCCCGGCCCAGGTTAATATCCGTACCGGTTATGCCAAGCACATTGGCTTCACCTGCCAGCGTACTGCGCATTCTTTTCAATGCCTGTGCAGGATTTACGTCGCCCGGTATGGGTATGCTGATCACCTGCTCTTTATTATAACCCAATGGTTTATTGCGCAGGTAGTTCAGCTGCTGCCACGCTATAAGCGTGCAGCATATCAGCAGGGAGGAAATAACAAACTGCGTTACCATGAGCGTATTACGCACCTTGCCTGACCGGCCGGCCTGCATGCCGCCTTTTAATACCTTAATGGTGTTTAAACGGGCAATGATCCAGGCCGGGTAGCCGCCGGCTGTTAAAGTAACCAGGAAAAATATTGCCAGCGCAATGCCTGACAATAACGGCTGCTGCAGCAGCGTAAAGGAAAGCCTGCTTTTAAATAATGCATTATAACCCGGCATAAGAAAATACACTGCCGCCAGGCCGGCCAACAGGGCCAGGCCGCACACCAGCACGGCTTCTCCCCACATTTGGATAATCAGCTGAAAGCGGAATGCGCCCAATATTTTACGCATACCTATTTCCCGCGACCGGGTAAAGGCGCCGGCAATGGTAAGATTCATGAAGTTTATACAGGCTATGAAAAGTATGAAAGCGCCTATAAGCAGCAGCAGGTAAGGGTAAAACCGGTTGTCACCGCCTGCTCCTACATTGTTCAGATGCAGGTCTGTTACCCTTTTCAGGTGTATGCCTATCAGCTCACCGTCCTTACCCGGTACAGCGCCATCCCTTTTCAGATTGCGCAGCCTTTCCGCAAAGTATTTGTTTACCAACGGCCGGGTACTGCGTTCAAAAGCCGCGGCGGTAGCATGGTTGGCCAGCTGCACATATACATAATGCGTGCTGTTGTTCCAGGCATCTTTCTGGCTGGCATAGCCTTCCGCATTTTCAAAGCGGCACAGCGCGTCAAACTCAATGCTGGAGTTGTCAGGCACGTTTTCACATATGGCGCTTACGATAAAGCTTTTCCATTGCCGGCCTACGTACACCTCCAGCTGTTTCCCTACTGCTTCCTCTTTGCCAAAAATGCTTTTGGCGGTGGTTGCCGAAAGTACAATGTTACTAAGGCCGGACAGTGGTTGCCGGGCATCTCCTTTTATTACAGGGAAGGAGAACATTTGCAGAAAATCAGCGTCCACCCCTTGTATATTTGATTCAAAAACTTTGTCGTGGTAACGTATTAAACCGGCAATATCCATCATACGGCTGGCGGCCCTTACCTCCGGGCACTCCTGTTTTACAGCCGGCGTAAGGGGCATGGGCATATTGGCCCTTTGCTCCATACGCTGCGCATAATGGGTATTTATGTACAGCATATACAGCTGTTGCCTGTTGGCATGGAACCTGTCATATGACAGCTCGTGGTAAGCCGTCATTACCAGCAGTATGCTGGCAGCAAAGGCAACAGACAAACCCAATATGTTTACGGCGGTCAGCAGCTTTGTTTTCCAAAGGTTACGCCAGGCTATCTTCAGGTAGTTACGGAGCATATACTATATTTCTATTCTGTTTTCAATGCTTTTACAGGATTCAGCAGGGCAGACTTTATGGCCTGCACGCTTACAGTTAACAGGGCTATTAGCATGGCCACTATACCGGCGCCCAGCAGCAGCCACCATGATATGCTGATGCGGTAAGCAAAACCCTGCAGCCAGCGCTGCATAGCCCACCAGGCCAGGGGCGCCGCTATAAGTATAGCAATACCTACCAGCTTCATAAAATCTTTAGACAGCAGCGATACCAGGCTTACAATACTGGCGCCCAACACCTTGCGGATGCCTATTTCGCGCGTACGCTGCTGCGCCGCCAGCGCTACCAGCGCAAATATGCCGGCGCAGGCTATCAGCACGCTCACAATAGTGAAAAAGTTAATGAGTGTAAGAATGCCTTCTATAGTTTTATATTGCTTATCAAATACGGCATCTGCAAAGTTGTAGTTAAACCCGCGGTAAGAGGGCATTTGGCTGAAAGCCTTTTTCAGCATGGCTATTACACGCGCTGCCTGCCCGGGTTTAACGTTTATGCTCAGGTAGTTGTTGCCCTGCTGCATGGCGGTTTTACCTGTGTAAAAATGTATCAGCGGCTCTACGCTGCCTTCCAGCGAGCGGTAATGATAATCATCTGTTACGCCTATTACCCGCAAGGGGCTATCGCCGCCTTTGGTATGAATGGTTTTACCTTCAATACTGGTCCAGCCCAGGCTTTTCATAGCAGTTTTATTGATCAGCACTGCTTCCCGGTCCAGCGCCATATCTTCAGAAAAATTCCTGCCCTGTAAAATGCGTATGCCATAGGTGGGTATAAAACCATTGTCAATGTTGGTTTGGCGCATGCTCAGCTCTTTATTGCTGCCATCATCTGCTACAAAAGTGTTGTAGTTTTCCCAGAACTGGCCGGGTATGCACTGGGAGGTTGATACTCCGTTCACAGCGGTTTGCTGCTTCAGCTGCGCTACCAGGTGGTTAATGCCGCTGCGGGCCTGTGCAGTGTCCATAAAATCAAGGTCCAGGCGTACGGTCAGCACCTGGTTTTTATTAAACAGCACATCTCCTTTTTTCATATACTGCACCTGCTGCTGCATAATAAGGCTGCCTGCTATAAAAACCACTGCTATTACAAACTGCGCCACAATAAGCCCCTGCCGCACAAATGCTTTTTGCGGCGCTGCCTGCAGCCTACCTTTTACTGCATTGGCCAGCTTCAGGGCGCTTATGTATGCTGCGGGATAACCGCCGGCTACCAGGGTTAGCACACCTCCTGTTAACAGCCACATGCCGATGAAAGACGGTTGATATAACATAGCAGGCGTAATCTGCAACCCGTTCAGCTGATCGTTCAATACGGGCATGAGCATAAGGGCTATGCCCCATGCCAGCAACAACGCTATGCACACCATTACCCCTACTTCTGTAAAAAACTGCATAAGTATGGCGCTCCGGCCCGAGCCTAACACTTTACGCACGGCTACTTCCTGTACACGGGTGAAAGACACGGCCATGTTCAGGTTTACCAGGTTAATAGCTACCAGCAATAAAATAAACAGGGCAATACAGGAAAGCCCGTATACATAAAGATCAAAGTTCAGCTGACCGTACTTTTTTGCATATTGCCGGTAAGGGAACAGGTGCATTACCCGGTCTTTTGCTCCTTCTGCAAAACGTTCGGCTACCACCTTTTTCAGCTGCGCCTCTATAGCCGCTACATTAGCGCCGGGCCGCAGCAGCACATAGCTGCTGGTAAAACAGTTGTACCAGTCTGCTATATTACTGAAGTCCTTGTCATCTGTAAGGTTCTTGTTCCACAGCAGCGCCCGGGGTTGTATAGATGCGTTGGCGGGCACCGGCTGCATAACGCCTGATACAGTAAACCGGCGTTTATCTGAAAATGTGACCGTTTTCCCCAGCGGGTTTTCGCCGCCAAATAGTTTTTCCGCTACCGGGGCAGATAATACAATGGAGTATTTATCTTTTAAAGCAACAGCGGCATTGCCGTATTTAAGCGGATAGGTGAATGTATTCAGAAAACCGGTGTCTACATAGCTGATCTCTTCGCTGATGGTTTTATCCTTATAGCTGATCCACGACTCGCCCCAGGTATTAATACGGCTGCCGTTCATCACCTGCGGAAAGTCTTTCAGCATTACATCCAGTAAGGGAAATACATCTTTATCGCTGTCATTATTGGTTTGCAGCAGATACAGGTCATCCAGGTGCTTGTGAAACTTATCTTTTATAATCATCTGCTGTACGCACAACATCAGAAAAGCCGCACAGGTAAGCCCAACGGTAAGGCCCAGTATATTTACGGTGGTAAACAGCTTACGCCGCCATAAGTTACGCCATGCAATTTTCAGGTAGTTACGGAACATAATTCAACATTTCAATGATTAAAAAAAATGTGGGGTATGTAGAAACATCCCCCTGCATTTGACTTGTTATTCTACTCGTAAACATGTGCTGATTAAAACCATAGTTAGCATTTACTCTGTTCTCAATGACTTTACCGGGTTCATTAACGCTGCCTTTACTGATTGAAAACTGATGGTAAACAATGCTATTGCCACTGCACATAAACCGGCTGCCACAAACATCCACCACTCTACGTTAATGCGGTATGCAAAGTCCTGCAGCCACCGGTTCATTAAGTACCAGGCTACCGGTGTGGCAATAAGCAGGGCTACAAATACTAACTGTAAAAAATCTTTTGACAGCAGTGTGGTAATACTACTTACTGAAGCGCCCAACACTTTACGGATGCCAATTTCTTTGGTGCGCTGCCGGGAAATGAGGATGGACAACCCGAACAATCCCATACAGGCTATGAAAACAGACAGTATAGCAAAGACGCCAAACAGGGTGCCCAACCTTTGTTCATTCAGGTATTGTTTGGCCAGGTCATCGCCTACAAAAGAGTATTGAAAAGGATAATCGGGCACCAGCTTATCCCATATGCTGTTCAACCGGGCCAGCTGCTTATCTACAGCGCCGGGCTGCAGGCGCAGGGTTAGCAGCGCTGCTTCACCCGGGTCCACGATATAAATAACAGGCCCCACCGGCAGCCGTAAAGTTTGATAGTTAAAATCTTTTACCACCCCTACAATGGCGCCTTTACGCGTAGTATAACCGGGCCGCCATTCAATGCGTGCGCCTATGGGGTTACTTAAGCCCAGGGCTTTTGCAGCGGCTTCATTTACAATAAAGCTGCTGGTTGAGTCCATACCCATATTTTCGGAAAAAGCACGGCCTTTCACCAGCTTCATTCCAAGGGTTTTAATGAGGTTAAAATCGCTTCTGATAATGCCGGCTGTAATGGACTGTTCATCACTATCCCCCTCTTTAGCAATAGGATTAAAATTGGTAATAAAGCGGCCCAGCGCCATGTTGGAAAGGCTGGCCTCTTTTACCGCCGGGTACCGCAGCGTTTCCTCTTTTATCAATTCCTTTTTATGCGTGTCCCCTGCGCCGTATAAATAAACATTCAGCAAATACTCCTTGTTTAAACCCAGGTTTTGCTGCTGCCAGTACCGCAGCTGCCGGTACACTACAATGGTTGACACAATTAACACAATGGCAATAACAAACTGTGATACCACCAGCACCTTACGCAGGAAGGTTCTATTACGCAGGCTCTGGAAAGTGCCTTTTAAAATAGCGATGGGTACAAACCCCGACAGGAATAATGCCGGGTAGCTGCCTGCCAGCAGCCCGGTGAAGACCGCTACCAGCAATAATAAGCCCAGCAACGGTACCTGCTCCTCGCCAAACAGGTGCAGTGACTTAGCTGTAATATCATTGAATGCGGGTAACAATAACTGCGCTATCAGCAGCGCAATTACAAAAGCTATTAAGCTTAACAGCACTGCCTCCAGCAGAAACTGTACTACCAGCGATTTCCGCGGCGCTCCCATTACCTTACGCAGGCCTACTTCCATAGAACGTTCGCCGGCACGGGCCGTGGCCAGGTTCATAAAATTGATGCAGGCGATAAGAATTATAAAAATTGCAATGGCTACATAAACATAAATCAGCTTCAGGCGGTTGTCGTCACCACCATCGCCCCGGGGATGCAGGTGAATGTTGTCCAAAGGCTGCAGCTGATAGCTGAATGTAAAGCCCAGCTTTGTAGCAATGTCTTTAACATGCCGGTCAGTAAACAGCTGCAGCTCCCGGTTTACCTTAGCCATATTGGCCTGGTTGTGCAGCAGCAGATAAGTGTAATTGGCGCTGAAGTTAAACCACTCCCCCGACAGGTCCAGCCCTTTTTCAAAAGTGGAATAAGAGAGCAGCATATCGTACTGCATGTCGGAATTCAACGGCATATCTTTCATTACCGCCGTTACCCGGCAGTTTGTTTTGTTCTCCATGCGCAGGACCTTGCCAATTGGGTCCCGGTTACCAAAATATTTACGGGCTATGCTTTCTGAAACAACCACCGTGTTAGGCTCTTTTAAGGCAGTGGCCATGTTACCGGCTACCAGCGGAAAGCTGAACATACGGAAGAAGTCAGGGTCTGCATATGCAACCCGTTTTTCAATAAACTTTTTATCCTTATAGGCAAATAAAGGGCTACCCTGCTCTGTTATACGCACTGCCATTTTTACATCGCTCAGCTCAGCCTTTAACGCAGGACCGGCAGGGAACTGGGTAATAGACATATGATTGATCTCGCCCTTTTGCCCGGATAAACAATTCAGCCGGTAAATGTTTTTCCCGTTCGCATGAAAGTTATTAAAGCTGCGCTCATCCTGCACAAACAATACTATGAGCATGCAGCAGGCCATGCCAATAGCCAGGCCGCCTATGTTTATAAGCGTAATGGTTTTGTGCTGCAGCAAATGCCGGAAGGCTATTTTCAGGTAGCTACGGACCATGGTAAAGGTGATTTATTCTGTTCTCAAACTTTTAACGGGGTTCATCAACGCCGCTTTTATCGACTGAAAGCTTACAGTGAACAATGCTATGAGCACCGCAATGCTGCCCGACAGCAGGAATACCCACCACGGTATAGCCGTGCGATACGCAAAATCCTGCAGCCAGCTGTTCATAATGTACCACGCTACCGGCGTTGCTATTACAATGGCAACCAGCACCAGCTTTATAAAATCCCTGCTGAGCAGCGATACAATATCTGCTACCGATGCGCCGTGCACTTTTCGGATGCCTATTTCCTTGGTGCGCTGCTCTGCTGTGAATACCGCCAGGCCGGAAAGGCCCAGGCAGGCCACTACTATGGCCAGTGCCGCAAACCAGATGAAAACATTGCCGGTACGCTGGTCTGCCCGGTATATAGCGTTAAAATCATCATCCATAAAAGAGTATAGGAAAGGCTGGCCCGGCACCATGGCATCCCATTGTTTTTTTACCTGCGCCACCAGGGCCGGTATATCACCTGTTTTAATACGGAAGGCCATGCTGCCTCTTTGTTCATCCAGCCAGAGGAACAGGGGTGTAATAGCCTGGTGCATGGAGTTGTAGTTAAAATCCTTTACCACGCCTATGATATGATAGGCCTGCAGAGTCCTTACATTGTCATTTATGGGATGATACAACAGCTTATCCAGCGGGTCTTTAAAGCCCAGCAGGCGGGCGGCTGTTTCATTTACAATAATGCCGGTTGAGTCGGAGGCAAAGTGTTCCGGATCAAAATTGCGGCCGCTTACCATTCGCATACCCAGGGTAGGAATGTAATGCTCATCTACCGACCAGGTTTCGGTTGTAAAAGCGGTAGTAACATCTGCATTCCGGTCTTTAAAAAAGCTGGGGCTGTTGCGGAACTGCCCGGTGGGCAAAAAGCCTGTCATAGTACCATCTTCCACACCGGGTAATTTCAACACTGCTTCGCGGAAAGCCCTTACCTGCTTATACAGCGGGTAAGTGTTCTGCAATACCAGTACCTGCTGCCGGTTATAGCCTATTTGCCGGTGCTGTATATAATGCAGCTGGTTATAAATAACAAAGGTGCCTATAATAAGTACAGAGGATATTACAAACTGGAGCACTACCAGCCCGCTGCGGATGCTTTTGGTATTAGACCCGGCTGCCAGCTTGCCTTTCAGCACCTGCAGCGGTTTAAACCCGGAGAGGAAGAATGCGGGATATGCGCCGGCCAGCATACCCACAGCCAGCAACAGTAACAGAAAATAGGTAATGATACGGGGGGTATACAACAAACGGATGTTCATATCGCGGCCGGCCAGCTGGTTAAAGAATGGCAGCAGCAACGCTACCGCCAGCAATGCCAGCGCCATGGCCATGCTGCATATTAACCAGCTTTCTGCCAGGAACTGCATGATCAGCTGCTTGCGCAGGGAGCCGAGCGTTTTTCTTACACCCACCTCCTTGGCCCTGCTGGCCGAACGGGCAGTTGAAAGGTTCATGAAATTTATACAGGCAATAAGCAGTATGAAAATGCCGGCAGCTGAAAAAATGTATACATACTGTACATCGCCGCCCGGCTCAATGGCTGTTTGGTCGGCTTTATCGGCATACAGGTGTATATCTGCCAGGGGCATTACATCGTAATGTACATAGTTGCCCTGTTTTTCCAGCTCATCCAGGTTAATGTGCAGCAGCTCCTGGTAACGGGCGCCCAGGTACTTGCGTACAACCGCTTTCACGCTGGCGCTCAGAGAGGCCCTGGTAGTACCGGGGCGTACCAGCAGGTATGTAAAGTAATTATTGTTTAACCAGTCATTACCACGGCTGTCGGCTATTTCAGCCATGCTCATAATAAAATCAAAGTGGAAGTGGGAGGCATCGGGTATATTTTTCATTACGCCGGTTACCCGGTAGTCGGCCGTGTTGTTGATGTGCAGTATTTTTCCCACCACATCGGTCGACTGAAAATATTTCCTGGCGGCACGCTCGGATATTACTACAGAATACGGGGTGGTTAATGCTGTTTTGGGATTACCGGCAATGAACGGCAGGGTAAACACATCAAACAGGGTAGAGTCGGCCCAGGTGCCATTTTTCTCCCACAGGGTTTCGTGGCCTTTATTTACCATAATATCCCGGGCGGTTAATAAACGCACCATGTTTTCAACCTGCGGGTATTCGCTTACCATGGTAGGCCCCATGGGATCCGGTACTGTGCTGGAAATAAAGTTGCTGTTATTTACGTGGATGTTAGTGGTAACCCGGTAAATACGGTCCACATTTTTATTATACCGGTCAAAATTCAGCTCGTTCTGCACCCATAGCAGCAACAGCAGGCCTACGGTTAACCCAATGGTAAGGCCGCCTACATTAATCAGGGTGAATACCTTTTGCTTCCACAGGTTACGCCAGGCTATTTTCAGGTAGTTTTTAAACATGGAACTGTTCTTTGATATTTTCCGTTACCACACGTCCGTCAAACAGGTTTATAATGCGGTGGGCAAAGCCGGCGTCATAAGGGCTGTGTGTAACCATTACCAGGGTGGTGCCGGCATCATTCAGCTCCTGCAGCAGCTTCATTACTTCTTCACCGTTGGTGCTGTCCAGGTTACCGGTAGGCTCATCGGCCAGTATCATTTTAGGCTTGGCTACTACCGCGCGGGCAATGGCCACCCTTTGCTGCTGGCCGCCTGACAGCTGCTGCGGAAAGTGGTTGCGGCGGTGCATAATGTTCATACGCTCCAGCACCTCCTCTACCTTCTGCTTCCTCTCATGGGAAGGTACTTTGAGGTATAACAGGGGCAGCTCAACATTTTCAAATACCGTTAGCTCATCTATGAGGTTAAAGCTCTGGAACACAAAACCAATAGAGCCTTTACGCAGCTGCGCGCGCTGCCGCTCGCTCATACGGGCTACTTCCTTGTCCCAGAAATAATACTCGCCGCCACTGGGATTATCCAGCAGGCCCAGTATGTTCAGCAAGGTGGATTTGCCGCAGCCGGAAGGGCCCATGATGGCTACAAACTCTCCATCCTGTATTTCTATGCTAATACCATTCAGGGCAGTGGTTTCAACTTCTTCTGTTGTAAATAACTTTTGAAGATTAACGGTTTTTATCATGTTGATTAATTTAAACTTAAAACACTAACACTTCCTTGTCGCCGAAGTTTTCATAAGAGGAGGTGATTACCTGTTCACCAGGCTGCAGCCCTTCCAGCACCTCAAAATATTGCGGGTTCTTTTGCCCCAGCGATATGTTGCGCTTTACTGCGCGCTTACCGGTTTTATCCAGCACATATACCCAGTTGCCGCCGGTATCGGAGAAAAATCCACCTACAGGCAGCAGCACAGCTTCCGACGATTTACCCAGCTCCAGGCGGATAGGAGAGGATTGACCACGGCGTATGCCTTCCGGCGTGCCTTTTAAAAATTTCAGATCTACATTAAAACGCCCATTGATTATTTCGGGAAACACCTTGGTAATTTCCAGCTCATAGTTTTTGCCGTTAAACTCAAAGGTGGCTTTCAAACCTGTGAAAACCCTTGAAAGGTAATGTTCATCCACCTCTGCACGCATTTTAAAGCCATCCAGGTCATCTATCTGGCCTATATTCTGCCCGGTGGTAATGCTGGAGCCTACCTCCACATCCACGGAGGAAAGCTGGCCGTCAATAGGTGCGCGTACGATCAGGTTGTTGAGGTTATCTTTCATCATTTGCAGGTTGCGCTGGGTGCGGGCAATCGTGCCTTCCAGCTGCTGTATCTGTATGCGCGCATTCTCCTCCTGGTATTTCTGGCTTTCAATTTCTATTTCCCGTTGCTTCAGCAGCCCTTCATACTCCATTTTATTTTTATTAAACTCCTGGCGGGCCACTATCTTTTCATCTACCAGCTGTTTATTGCGGTCATAAATATCCTTGGCCTGCTCTATTTTATTATCCAGGTCGGCCAGGGTTTTTTCCATCAGAAAGCGGTTCTGCTTCAGGCTCAGGCGGGTATTCTGCAGCTCGTTAATAAGGCGGTACATTTCTGTTTCATGGTTCATAAACTCCATTTGCATGCGCTGGTTCTCCAGCCGTAAAATAGAGTCGCCGCGTTTTACCATGCTGCCGCCTTCCAGGTATTTGCGGCTTACGTAACCGCCTTCAATTGCATCCAGGCGAATGGTTTTTAAGGGCTGCACTACCGCGGTAACAGCTATGTATTGATCAAAAGTGCCTTTTGTAACGGTGCTGATGGTAATCTTATCCTTTTCAACATTCAGGCGGGAACGGTGATCGGCAAATATAAGGTTGTAGGCCAGCAGCAATACTACCAGGCTGCCGCCGCCTATCAGTAAAATACGTTTACCTGACCAGAATTTCTTTTCAATTTTTCTATCCATGATAATGTGCCCTGTTTGGACGCCCCTGGAAGTTCAACCAACATGCCAAAGCTATAAAACCTTTACCAGTAAGGCATTTCCAAAAAAATCGCCTTTCAAAACGTCCCGTACCGGACAACACTTGTTCATTTCCGGACACTTCCTGCGTCCGCTGAAAACCGCCAACAAAAAGGAAATCTTTGATTAATATTGCCAGTGGCGGGCTACCGCATTTATCTACCCCTGGCATATATACAGGAATATAGTTTGCTGAAACCAAAAATATGATGACAACAACACTACCCGGAAAAATTTTAATAGTAGATGATGATATGGACGTGCTGCGGGCTGCCCGCCTGTTGCTGAAACGCCATTTTGAACAGGTTGATTTTGAACGGAACCCGCAAAAGATCCCCTACCTGGTTTCCAACTTTGATTATGATGTAATACTGCTGGACATGAACTTTACCCGTGACCTTAGCAGCGGTAAGGAAGGTTTTGAGTGGCTGGACCGTATACTGGACATAAAGCCCCAATCATCCGTAGTATTATTCACGGCCTATGGCGATGTGGAAATGGCCGTACGCGCCATTAAGGCCGGCGCCAGCGATTTTGTGCTGAAACCCTGGGAAAATGAAAAGCTGCTGTCGACCATGCAGGCTGCTTTTAATAAGCACCGGGCAGCCACGCAAAAAGAAAAACCTGCCGGCAATACAGACGGGCAGCTGATAACCGGCAACAGCACCGCCATGCAGCAGGTAATGGACACGGTACACCGTGTAGCCGCTACAGATGCCAATATACTGATACTAGGCGAGAACGGCACCGGTAAGGATATGCTGGCCCGGCACATTCACCAGCTAAGCCAGCGCAGTAAACAGCCTTTTGTAAGTGTGGACCTGGGCGCTATAAGCGAAACCCTGTTTGAAAGCGAATTATTCGGCCATGTAAAAGGGGCGTTTACCGATGCCCGCGACGACCGCAACGGCCGTTTTGAAGAGGCCCACGGCGGCACCATTTTCCTGGACGAAATAGGCAATATTTCCCTGCCTTTCCAGGCCAAGCTGCTCACCGTGCTGCAAAACCGCTCCGTTACCAAAGTAGGTTCCAACAAAACAATACCTATAGATGTAAGGCTTATATGCGCCACCAACCGCAACATACAGCAAATGGCCGCGCAGCACCAGTTCCGCCAGGACCTGCTGTACCGCGTTAATACCATAGAAATACAGCTGCCTCCCTTACGGGAACGGGTAGCCGATATTGTGCCGCTGGCAGAACATTTTATGCAGCTGTACCGCGATAAATACAAGCGCCCGGTGAATGCCCTGCACGAGTCGCTGGTGCCGCAGCTGCAGCAGTATGACTGGCCGGGCAACATCCGCGAGCTGCAGCATGCGATTGAACGAGCGGTGATATTATCGCAGGGTAAAATGCTGATGCCCAAAGACGTATTTGTAAAAAGCCCTGCCAAAGAGCAGGACCTCGACACCGGCTACAACCTGGAGGAAATGGAACGCAACATCATTAACCAGGCCATGAAAAAATGTAACGGCAATATTACAGAAGCTGCCCGTGAGCTGGGCCTCAGCAGGGCGGCGCTGTACAGAAGGCTGGAAAAATATAACCTGTAAATCAATTGCGGATTGACAATTCGTAATTCTCCTTCTCTACCATGAGTCATTTCAGCGTAAATATCCTCATTCGCATACTGCTGCTTACACTTACCATTGTGGCAGGCGTTTGGTTATGGAATGTGGCAGGCATTATCCCCGGCGCTGCAGTGGCTATAATAGCCGGCATACAAATCTATGGCCTGTATTATTACCTGAACCGGGTTAACCGCAAGCTTACATTATTCCTGGAGTCTATCCGCTATGAGGATTTTTCCATCCGCTTTCATGCAGATAACAAAATGGGCAAAAGCTTCCGGGAGCTGAACCAGCAGTTTAACGAAGTGCTGGAAGCTTTCCGGCAAACCAGGGCAGAGAAAGAGGCCAACCTGAAATATATAGATACCATTGTGCAGCACATCAGCATTGGCATGCTGTCTTTTGACGCAGAAGGTAAAATAGAGCTTATTAATCCTTCTGCCTTCCGGCTGCTGAACATTTACCGGCTACGAAATATTTCAGAGCTGAAAAATACCCATCCCGACCTGCCGGACCTGCTGCTGCAGCTGCGCTCCGGCAACAAGATACTGTACCGCACCCGCCAGGAGCAACAGCTATCCATACACGCCGCTACTATTCGGCTGCAGGGCCGGCTGGTAAAGCTTATCAGCCTGCAAAACATTCATACCGAACTGCAGGAAAAAGAGCTGGAAGCCTGGCAAAACCTTACCAAAATATTGCGGCATGAGATCATGAACTCTGTAACTCCTATTGTATCGCTTATTGGTACCATGCAGGATATAGTGGAGCAGGATATAGCACCCTACACGCAGCAGCCCGAAGCCATTGCCGACCTGCAGGAAGCGCTGCAAACCGTGGAAAGCCGCAGCAAGGGCATTATGAACTTTGTAAATGCATACCGCGATTATACTACCCTGCCCAAACCGCAGTTTAAAGATGTGAACCTCAAAGCCCTCATCACCTCTGTAAGTAACCTGCTGCTGCCTGAGCTAAGGCAGGCGGGCATTCATTACGATTATGAGATGGAAGCGGATGACGCCTATATTCATGCCGACATTGCCCAGCTGCAAATGGTGCTCATTAACCTTATCAAAAACGCGAAAGATGCGCTGGAAAATACAACCGCGCCGGATATCCGCGTAAGCACGTATATGTACAGCCAGCAGCAGGTATGCATAGCCATAGCCGATAACGGCCCTGGTATTGATGCCGATGCATTGAACAAGATATTCATCCCTTTTTATACCACCAAGAAAAAAGGCAGCGGCATTGGCTTAAGCCTTTCCCAACAAATTGTGCAATCGCACGGCGGGCAGCTGAAAGTGGCCAGCAGCAACGGAGATGGCACCACCTTTTACATAATACTGGCGGCCGTATAATAACTGCGGGGTAGCTGCGTGCCGCAACTTTCTTTATATTTATAGGAATTTATATTCCCCCCGAAAAATGATCCTGCAAAAAACCCGGCTTTGGCTTACCCTGTATTTTATTGTAACGGCAATACACCTGGATGCTATTGCTATGCGCCTGCATATGCTGCAAAATGTAACTAAGGCGCTGCTAATGCCCCTGCTGGCGCTGTACCTGCTATCTGCCATCCGCCATCTGCGCCCGGCTATTTTCCGCAACCTGCTGCTTACCGCCCTCTTTTTTTCCTGGGCAGGCGACATTTTGCTGATACAGGAGCAGTACTTTTTGCCTGGCCTGGGCAGCTTTTTGCTGGCCCACCTGGCATACATCGGCTTTTTCCTGAAAGTGCGGTATACCAACCACCCACTGCCCCTGTGCAAATACCCGTTTATTTTTTTAACAGAGATAGTGGTGCTGGCCTTCCTGTTCTTTATGCTCCCTTACCTGGGTAGTATGCGCATACCCGTTATTATTTATGCCGTTGCTATTTCCTTTACCCTGCTATGCGCCATGCACGCCTTCCGCCTGGGAGAGCAGCCTATGGGCTGGTATTGCATTGCCGGGGCCATATTGTTCATTTGTTCAGATGCAGCTATTGCCGTACAGCATTTTTACCGCTCCCTTCCGGCAGCCGGCATTTTTATCATGACCACATACTGCCTGGCGCAATGGGCTATTACAGAAGGCAGCTGCAGGTATTTGAAATCACGCGTTAAAGCGTAAATTTGATTTGCGATTTTAACGCGGGCTGCAGAAGACTTTTTGCAGCAGCGCCGGAATTACTCCTCTAAAACAGACTGGTTTATGGAAACAGACTTCTTGGTAATTGGTTCGGGCATTGCAGGACTTACCTATGCTTTAAAAGTAGCGGCACATTACCCGGACAAAAAGATCACCATTATTACCAAAACGCGGGAAGATGAAACCAACACCAAATATGCGCAGGGCGGCGTAGCTGTGGTGAACGACCTGGAGAACGACAGCTTTGAAAAGCATATAGAAGATACGCTGATTGCCGGCGACGGCCTTTGTAACCAGCATATTGTGGAAATAGTAGTAAAGGAGGGACCGGAACGGGTAAACGAAATTATTGAATGGGGCGCCAACTTTGATAAGAACCCCGATGGCGAGTACTCCCTGGGCCGTGAAGGCGGGCATTCCGAGTTTCGCGTTATCCATCATAAAGATGTTACCGGCAGGGAAATTGAAAGGGCGCTGCTGAACGCCATTCATAAAAAACCCAATATAGAGCTGATCACCCACTGCTTTGTGGTTGACCTCATTACCCAGCACCACCTGGGCTACCTGGTTACCAAAAGCACGCTGGATATTGAATGTTATGGCGTGTACGTAGTGAACCTGCAAACCAACCAGATAGAAAAAGTGCTTAGCCGCATTACCCTGCTGGCCACCGGCGGCAACGGGCAGGTGTACCGCACCACCACCAACCCTTCCATAGCTACCGGCGACGGGGTGGCCATGGTGTACCGCGCCAAGGGCCGTATTGAGAATATGGAGTTCATACAGTTTCACCCCACAGCATTATACCAGCCGGGCGTAAACAACTCCTTTCTTATTACAGAAGCCGTGCGCGGCGATGGCGGCATACTGCGCAACATACACGGCGAAGAGTTCATGCACAAATATGATCCCCGCCTTTCCCTGGCCCCGCGCGATATTGTAGCCCGTGCTATAGACAGTGAAATGAAAATAACCGGTACGGAATATGTGTACCTCGATTGCCGGCACATGGATCATGAGAAGTTCATTCACCACTTTCCGAATATCTATGAAAAGTGCATGAGCATTGGTATCGACATCCGTAAGGATATGATACCCATTGCCCCCTCTGCCCACTACAGCTGCGGCGGCATTAAAACCAATGAATGGGGCCGCACCTCCATCAATAACCTGTACGCCTGCGGCGAATGCGCCAGCACCGGCCTGCACGGCGCTAACCGCCTGGCCTCCAACTCGCTGCTGGAAGCCATGGTATTTGCCCACCGCTGCTACCAGGACGCGGTTAAGCAGCTGAACAGCATCACGTTTAAAACAAATGTACCGGACTGGGATGCCGCCGGCACCACCGCCCCCCGCGAAATGATCCTGATCACACAAAGCCTCAAAGAGCTGAAGCAGATCATGAGCGATTATGTAGGTATTGTACGTACAGATGAACGTTTGCAGCGCGCCATGCGCCGCCTGGATATTTTGCATGAGGAAACAGAGGCGCTGTACCAGAAAACAGAGATATCGCCTCAGCTGTGCGAGCTGCGTAACCTTATTACCGTAGGCTACCTGATTGTAAAAGGCGCCGCCTTCCGCAAGGAAAGCCGCGGCCTGCATTATAATACCGATTATCCCTATAAGTCAGAACTGGTGCAGAATATCGTACTGTAACGTACCTTTGCGCCTCATGTATTACCTGCTGCTGATATTTGCTTACGCCATTTCCCTGCTGCCATTTTGGATATTGTACGGGTTAAGCGATGTGCTGTACCTGGTGGTGTACCATATAGCCGGCTACCGCCGGAAGGTGGTGCATGCCAACCTGGTACAGGCTTTCCCGGATAAAAGCGAACAGGAAATAGAACAGCTTAGCCGAAAATACTACCGTAACCTTACGGATATGATGGTAGAAACCATTAAGCTGCTCACCATCAGCCCCCGGCAGCTGCGCCGCCGTTTTAACTGCGACCTTACCGTATTACAGCAGTTATATGAGCAGGGTAAAAGCTGCCAGCTGCACCTGGGGCACAACTTCAACTGGGAGTGGGCTAACCTGTTTTGCATGCAGGGCGTACGCTTTCCCTTCCTGGTGGTGTATATGCCCATTACCAACAAGGCGGTTGACCGGTTTTTCCGGTTTTTCCGCGAAAAGTCAGGCAGCGTGCTGCTGCCTGCCAATAATATCCGCAATGCCATGGTTCCCTGGCAGGGCAGGCAATACCTGGTAGCCCTGGTGGCCGACCAAAACCCCGGCGATCCGCGCCGCAGCTACTGGTTTCCCTTTCTCAATAAAATGACGGCTTTTTACAAAGGCCCGGAAATGAGCGCCCGCCGGCACAATATTCCGGTAGTGTTTGCAGATATAAGAAAAGTAAAGCGCGGCTATTACAAGGCGCAGCTGAAGCTGATGTTTGACAACCCGCTTGCCGTGCCCGAAGGCAAAATCACCGAAGCATTTGTACAGTACCTGGAAAAGAACATCCGGGAGCAGCCGGAAGTATGGGTATGGAGCCACAAACGCTGGAAACACGAGTGGAAGGAACAAACCCATACCGGCCAGTAAAACTGCTCACATAGCCCCTAAAGCTTCGCCCAGTTTTTGCTCCAGCGCATCGCCCCGCAGGTTTTTGGCAATGATCTTTCCCTGGGGGTCCAGCAAAAAGTTCTGCGGAATGGCCCTAACGCCATAATCATCCGCCACCGCGCTGTTCCAGTATTTCAGGTCCGATACCTGCGGCCAGGTAAGCTGATCGTCCCGGATGGCTTTTATCCACGCAGCCTTTGAGGTTTCCTTATCCAGCGAAACACCTAGTATTTCAAAGCCTTTTGATTTATATTTCTCATAGGCTTTTACCACCACCGGGTTTTCCGCGCGGCATGGCCCGCACCACGAAGCCCAGAAATCGATCAGCACATACTTTCCCCTGAACGACGATAGCTTTATAACTTTCCCGGCCGTGTCGGGCAGCGCTATTTCCGGCGCTGTTTTGCCGATGGCTGTACGGGCCAGCCTGGCCAGGTAGGCGCCATAACGCCTGCCTGGGGCTGTTTGCCGTACCTGTGCCGACAATGCCTCAAACAACGGCTGCACTACATCCACATCCGGAACAGCGCCGCCGTATTCCTGTATGGCGTGTAAGCTTACCAGTGAGTTGGGGTAACTTTGAATGAAGGCCAGCTCTACTGATCTCCGGTCCTGCTGGTTGGCATCGGCCTTTGCATCAATAGCTTTCCGGAATGTATCGGACTTGCGTTCTTCCTCACTGGCGCCGGCATATTCCGCATAAACAGCGGCATAAGCTTTTTCAACGGGCTGCAGCGCCTTTTGCAGCGCCGCGTACTCATTGTTAATGGCAGAACCGGTTACACCGGAATGGGCAATAGAATCTGCCGGGGTTAAATGCATGTTGCCCGGCTCCAGGTAAAAGTTCAGCTTATCCTGGCCTTTCATTTGCCGCATGTTTTTACCATCATGGCTAATGATCAGGGTAGCAGTTACCGGGTAGTCCAGCGGGCCGGTAAGCTCAAACCGGCCGCCCGTAATAGCTGCAGAATCCAGCCTGGTTTTACTGTTATAGCTGTACAACAGGTATGCTTTGGCAGGCGCATTCAGCGCGCCAATTTTTCCTTTTAACCTAAAGGTGTTGCCTTGCGCCATTAAAAAGCCCGGCGCACAAATAAAGGCGGTTATCAATAGCTTTTTCATATGAGTGTATGCATCAGTTTTTAAATATTTTTTCAAGCGCTTCTCCTATGCGGCCGCCATCGCCTATGTCGCGCGCAAGGATTTTCCCGTTAGGGTCAATGATCAGTTTTGTGGGCAGGGCCATTACGCCGTATTTGGCAGTAATATCATTGGGGTTGGGCTGGTGCTTCATTACTTTTTGCTGGTCTACCCCTGCCAGCACATGATGCCATATGCCAATACCATCCTGGTCAACGGCTTTTTTCCAGGCTGCTTCCCGGCCATCGTCACAGGCAATGCCAATAATTTCCAGCCCTTTTCCCTTGTATTTATTATACCATTCTATTAAATGCGGGTGGCTGTGGCGGCAGGGCACACACCAGGAGGCCCAGAAATCCAGTATTACGTATTTACCCCTGAAATCACTTAGCCGCAGGGGCTTTCCGTTAATATCCGTTGCGCTGAAATCAACGGCCATTTGTCCCGGAGATCCTGCTTCCATGCCCCTCAGTGTTTCGCCAATGGATTTGCCAAGCCGGTTATTCTTTTGCGCTGCGGTAAACAGCTGGTACACTTTTTTAATTGAATCAGGGCTATAAAACGGCATGTAAAGGTTCAGGTAGTATGCTGTTACATAAGAGCCCGGGTGCTGCAACATAAACGTATAGGTTTGCCTGTATTTTTCATCTGCCAGCTGCCCCATTTTTGCGTTAAGCGCCTTCTTTTTATCAGCGTCGGTTGCCGCTTTGTATGCAATGCTTAATGCTTTGGCTTCCCGGGCTGCAGGCGCCAGCAGGCTGTCGAGCATATCGGATTCACGTTGGGTCTTGGAGCCTGTTAGCACCAGTGTTTCCGACTGGCCGGCATTGCCGGTAATTTTCATGGTTCCGGGGTCAATGAAAAAAAACCGGTAATCCTTTCCGGATTGTACATGCCCGCCAGGCGCTGCTTTACCAGTACCTGTAAAGGAAACGGATGCTGTTGCCGGGCCGTCAACAGCTCCTTTCAATATAAACCGGTTATTTACTACCGGGGCGGCTGTTTCCATATGCTTATCGCCGGCGCCTGTGTAGGAAAGCTTAACGCTATCGGCCCGGCCGCCGCTTAAAGTGCCTTCAATTACAAAAGGTTGGGCCACACTTTGTGCAAACAGGGCGCCGGCAGGGCAAAGCAATGCTATTGCCAATAAATTGCTGCTAATGTTCATGGTTGGATTACTTTGAATATCCCGGGTTCTGATCCCCTATTAATGGGTTGTTCAGGAACTCTGAATGCGGGATGGGGTAAATAAATTGTTCTGTACTGGTAATGGTTGGCCGTAGCGTAGTAACTGTTAACAGCGGAAAACGCAGCAGTGCAAAGTAGTACTGGTCATCTTCGCCTGCAAAGCTTTTTACATACTCGTAATAATTCTGCAGCAGCAGCGCATTGGCCGTACCGGCATTTTCCACGGCCAGGTAGCTGCTGGTATTATCTGTTGCGGTAATGCCGGCCGTTGCCTGCACTGCGTGAATGAGCGTTTTGGCGGTTGCCAGGCTGCCGCCGGAGCGGATGGTGGCTTCTGCGGTCATTAAATAAACTTCTGCCAGCCTTATGGCATAAGCCACTTCCGACAGCTGCGTGGTAGCCAGCGCCGGCTGCACATATTTAATAAAGAAATAAGTACCGTCCTTATGCGTATTTTCAGCCCCAATGTACCACTGGCGGCGGGGATCGCCGGTAAGCAGGCTATCCAGCGCGGAAGTAGCCACATAAAAAGAGCTCCTGTTTACATACAACCCGCTAGTATTGTAATAATACCCGCCCTGGTTGGCCTGCGGCGCCACGGCCAGTATTACTTCTTTGCTGGCCAAACCTTTGGTGTAAAAAATATCTTTTGTGTTCGGCTCCAGCGTATAGCCGCCGAAGTTAATAATACTGTCGCCCAGGGTTGCGCACTGCATGTAATCGCCGCTTTGCCCGCGGCTTAGCAGCACACGCATTTTCAACGCCATGGCCGTCCATTTGTTAACATACACATTGCTGCTGGTGAGGGCTGCATTATGCACCGCATAATCCAGGTCGTCCAGTATAAACTGGTAGCTGTCTTTCACATTTGACCTGGCATGCGCATAGGTGGTGGCGGTTATAAATTTATCCTGCAGCAGCGCGCCGTATTTGCTGTTAATATCAAACCACTGGCCCATAAACAGCAGCACCTTAAACGTGCCGAATGCCCGCATAAATTTAGCCTCTGCCAGTATCTGCTCTTTTCTGCCGTTTGAGAAAAGGTTATCATCCAGTGCTGTTACCTGGTCAATAACCCCGTTGGCTGCATTCACCAGGGTGTAGTACCGCCCCCAATCGCTGTTAAAGCCGGTTTTACCCAGTATGTTAGATGCTTCGTTCAGCGTGTTGCGCCCATCGTCCAGCATACCGGTTAAAATGCCTGCATGCACTTCATTATCTCCCCAGTCCGTAGCGGTTTGCGTAGCATTGGCAAAACGGTAATAAACGCCGTTCAGCGCCGTGTTGGCGGTTTGCTGGTTGGTAATGGCATTCCCTTCTACCAGGGCGTCTTTTGGCGGCGCATCCAGCTGCTTTGTACAGCTATACTGGCTGCAAACTATCAATATTGCAAATAATATGGTGATGATATTTTTCATTTGAATGTCCCTTAAAGCATAAACAATTATTACCCTTAAAACCCGATCCTTATACCCATTACATACTGCCGGATGGTTGGATAGTTGTTGGAATCTGTATAACCATCTACAATGCTATACGGATCATTGCTTACTTCCGGGTCCTGCCCGGGGTAGCTGGTAATGGTAAACAGGTTAGTAGCCGATACATACACAGAGGCGGTTTGCACTTTTATCCTCTTTGTTAACGGCTCCGGAAGATGATAGTTGAGCGTTACGGATTTAAGCTTGATGTAAGATGAGCTGTACAGGTCATTGCTGGCTGTATAGTTAACATTCTGACCATAAATCAGGCGGGGCCGGTCGGTATTGGTATGTTCGGGCGTCCACCGGTCCAGTATGCGTGTGCCCTTATTGGTCAGGTCATTTACAAACTTGTTGGAAATATCTGCCGCATACAATATATGCCCGCCATATGAATAAGTGAACAGGCCGGAAAGTGAAAAGTCGTAAAAGTTAAATGTGTTGGTCCATCCGCCGTAAAACTTAGGCGCTGCATTGCCTATCAGCGCATAGCTGTCGGGAAAGCCAACAAGCGGCCCGCTGGTTGCCAGTACATACATAGGATCGCCGATGTTCAGGTAAGGCGTATAAAAAGCGTAGTAGGAAAAAGCCTTCTGGTATGCTGCCAGCTGCTCCGCATTCTGGATAATACCATCAAACCGGGAGCCTACAAACTGCCCTACGGGGTAGCCTGTTCTCAGCACCGTGTTGGAGAGGATATAGCTTTGCCCGCCGGATGAAGTTACGCCGCCGCCGTGGTTAGGATCTGTATAGTCCATATTCAGCCCGGTAACCAGGCTGCGGTTAAACGACATATTCAGATCGCTTCTCCAGGAAAAATTTTTATGCGTGGTAATGTTGCCGGAAACTTCTATTTCAAGCCCGCGGTTGCGAATATCGGCCAGATTGGCGATAATAGATGAATAAGACGAGCTGGAAGGCAACGGCAGGTTAAATAACAGGCCGGATGATTTTTTTTCATACACGCCTACATTTACCACCAGCCTTGCGCGGAACAGGGAAATATCAATACCTGCATCTTTTTGCAGGGTTTGTTCCCATTTAATTTTATTATTGCCCAGCTGCGAAGGTATTACGGCATTGGCCCCGTTATAGGAAACGGGCGTGTACAGCGTACGGTACAGGTAGTTGCCTATGTTCTGGGTGCCGGTATAACCTGCGCTTGCCCGCAGCTTCATATCATCTATCCAGGTGAATTTTTTCATAAAAGGCTCCTGCGATATGCGCCATGCCACACCGCCGGAAGGAAAATACCCTACCCGGTTATCTGAAGAAAATTTGGAAGAAGCATCGGAGCGGCCGGTAAACGTTACCAGGTATTTATCTTTAAACGCATAGTTGGCGCGCAGGTAAAAGCTTAAAAGAGCACTTTGGTAAGAGGCCGACTGGTTAGGCAGCGTAACAGCCGCGGAGCCCAGGTTATTTAAAATAAAATCATCCGGGTAGGTTTGCCCCGATGCCTGGAACGAGTTTAGCTTATCCTCCTGCCAGGAGGTGCCGGCTACTACATTCAGCCGGTTATTCACATCAAACTGCTTATTGTAGGTAAGGGTGTTCTCATACAGGTAGCTGGTGGTTTCTGTTTGCCCCTGCGAGCCTATACCACCCATTGTGCTGGCCCCGCCGCTTGCGGTTTGTACCTGTGCGGATGAAGGCGTGTAGTTACGCTGGTGGTACTGGTTGTAGTTAACAGACGCCTGGCTGCGGAAGGTAAGGCCATCAAGTATCTTGTACTCCAGGGCCAGCGATCCCAGGAACAGGCCATTCTTGCCCTGGTTAATGCCGTTAAGCAGCGCCAGCGGATTTTGAAACCCGTAAAAGTTGCTTGAATTTACAGCGCTGCCGGCCAGGTTAGCCAGCGTGCCATCAGGATTATACGGCGCCCTGGTAGGCGGTGCGTACAACGCCTGCGCATAAGCGCCATTGGTAATGTTATTGGTAGAGAACGCGTAATTGATATTGGTGATGATTTTCAGCTTGCTGTTCACCTGGTTGTCCAGGTTTACTTTGCCCGAAAGGCGTTTAAAATCTGTGCCCCTTACAACGCCTGTTTGGTTGGAATAGGAAATGGAGGCATAATACCGGCTGCCCCGGCCACCGCCGCGTACAGATATATCTGTATTCTGTGTTAAGGCGGTTCTCAGCACCAGCGACAGCCAGTCGGTATTAGCGGTGCCCAGGTAAGCAGGATCATGTAAAATTTTATCGGCCGTGGCAGATGAGGGCATGCCCTGCGCAGCCAGCTCGCTGTTATAATTGGTAGCTGCTTCCTGCAGCACCATCCGGTACTGGTTTGCATTCAGCACCTTTGCTTTTACCGGCTTTGAAATACCGGTATAGTTGTTAAACTCAAAATAAGGCCTGGTATTCAGCGAGCCTTGTTTGGTGGTGATAATTACCACGCCGTTGGCGGCTTTTGATCCGTAAATAGCTGTGGCAGATGCATCTTTCAAAATATCAATAGACTCAATATCACTGATATTTAAACCGGCCAGGCTGTTTAAGCCGCGGGCATATGCGCCGGAAATGGAGTTGGCAGGATCGCTGAAGTTGGTGGACCGTGCAATGGGGTCTACTACTTCGCCGGGCGTTTTAATATAACGGTCTGTAGGCGTAATCTGCACGCCATCTACAATATACAGGGGATCATTCCCTCCTAAAATGGAGGTGCCGCCGCGCACCCGTATATTGGCCACACCGCCGGGAGAACCGTCTGACTGCACCACCTGTACGCCTGCTGCCTTACCGGCAAGGCCAATGTCGAATGTGGCAAAAGGCACATCCCGTATTTCCTTCACGTTTACGGTGGACACGGAGCCGGTAAGATCTTTTCTTTTGGTGCTGCCATAACCTACCACTACTACCTGGTTCAGTGCAGCATTGGCCACCTTCAGCTGAAAATCTATGGTAGGCTGGTCGCCTACTGTGGCCTGCTGTGTAACATAGCCTACAAAGCTAACCACCAGCACATCGCCGTTATCGGCCGGTATGGCGTATTCGCCTTTGTTATTGGTCACTGTTCCTTTTCCGCTGGTGCGGTTACGTACGGTTACACCGGGTATTACCTTTATATCCTGGTCAAAAACAGTTCCTTTCACCATGCGGGCCTGCTGCGCGCTGTTATTAACCGCAGCATTGTTTTCCCTGGGCAGCAGTACAATGTTTTTGCCCATGATCCTGTAGGTGATTGGCAGGTGCTGAAAGCAGCTGTCCAGCGCCTTGTCAATATCAGCATTCTTAAGGGATAGCGTTACCTTGTAATTGCTGAGCGCTGCAGCATCATAAAAAAAGTGAAAGCCCGATTGCCTGCTGATCTGTTCCAGCACCTTTTCAACCGGTGCGTTTTTTTCATCCAGGTTAATGGTTTGACTAAAGCCGCGGGCGCTCACCTGCATAAGCGCTACCATCATCAAAAAGGTGGTAATTTTCAATACCATCAGTATTCTTTTTGAAAGCTGTGCGCACGGCACGGCCATAGTAAAAGAATGGAAATTCATTACTTTTGAGCAGTTTGGATTAATGGATTATGAATGCTTCAGATCTTTTCCCTGTAAAGGGAAGGTTAGTCCAAATGTTCAGCGTAGAAGTGCGGGAACACTTCTGCGCTTTTTTTTAGACCCAGCCCCGATTTTGGTTGTTGTTGGCAATTATTGCTTCATTCTCTCGTGTTTAGTAGTTAAAAATCTGGTTAGGTATCAGGTGTTACGGTGATCACTTTGCGCGCACCATTGTTTGTTATGGTAAAGTTTATTTTTAACAGCTTCAGCATATCCAGTACTTCTGCAATACTGGCATTGCGGGTAATTTCCCCGGAAAACCGCCGTTCTGTTATCTGCCCTTCATAGCGAACATCCACATCGTACCACCTTCCAAGCTGCAGCATTACCTCCTTTAAGCGGGTATTATTGAATTTAAAGAGGCCGTTTTTCCAGGCTACGGCCATTGCTGTATTTACATTTTCCTTTACAACAATATCCTGTCCATCCTGCACAATAGCCTGCTGGCCAGGTGTTAAGGTTACGTGTTGCTGTTTTTGGCTGATGCGGATTTTCCCTTCCAGCAGGGTGGTTATAATATGGCCGTTATCCTGGTAGTCGTTAATATTGAAATGCGTACCCAGTATTTCTGTTTGCTGGCCGCCGGAGGTTATAATAAACGGGCGGGCGGCATCGTGCGCCACTTCAAAATAAGCCTCTCCCTTTAAAGCAACTTCCCGTATGCCGGTTTTAAATGCCGCCGGGAAGCTGATGGCGGATGAGGCGTTCAGCCATACCCTGGTACCATCTGCCAGCACCAGCTGGTATTGGCCGCCGGCAGGAGTAGATATAGTGTTAATAATATTATCGTCCCCGGCCGAAGCAGCGCCGGTAACCTGGTATTGCAATAAACCGTTGGATGCTTTGATGATGCTGATGTTTCCCTGGCGGGCCAGCGCACCTGTACCCGCGCTATCCAGCACAATGGTTTTACCGTTTGCCAGCGTTAAGCGTGCTTTATTGCCTCCGGGAACTATTTGAAGGGTCGCCTGCTCCATTTGCGGATGCTTTAAATGAGGCAGCAGTAAAAGCAATGCGGTTCCTGTTAGTAACAGCAGGCAGGCGGCGGCTGCCCATGCCCACCTGAGCCTGCGCACCTTCACCACCGGCATGGCCGCCGGCAATACCGGCGGCTGCATGGCAGTGACCTGGCTGATCTGCTCTTCCGTTAGCTCCGGGAGATCCTTCATTTCATAGGTATAGTACCAGTACCGCAGCATGGCAATTTCCGCCTCGCTGCACTGGCCCTGGAGGTAACGGTTTAACAGCTCTTCAAACTCAGGGATGGTCATCTGATGGTTGGTTTTATTAAGTATGACAACTACCACGCGCCCAGGGGCTAGTGCGCGCAAGATCTTTTTTTAAAAAAAAGGAACGGATAGTTATAATTTGATGATCATCAGGCAATAGATCATAAAACCGAGGCGCAACCGGAGGATTTTCAGCGCTGCTTTGATGTGGTTTTTTACAGTGGCTTCTGAAATATTTAAGCTTTCTGCAATTTCCCGGTGCGACAGGTGCTCTTTACGGCTTAGCAGGAAAACAATGCGCATTTTGGGCGGCAGGCTGTCAATTTCTTTCCGGATTAGGGCTTCAATATCTTTTTCCCTGAGCCGTATCTCAGAGGGATTGGGATGCTCTTTTATGGTTTGTTCAAAAGAGCTGGCATAGCGGGAGGCAATATGCCGGTGCTTAATAAAATTCAGCACCCGGTTGCTTACCATGGTGTACAGGAAGCCGGAAAGACTTATTGAAATGTTCAGCTCAAGCCGTTTGTTCCAGAAAGCAGTAAAAGTTTCCTGCACAATGTCCCTGGCATCTTCAAAGTTGCCCAGCTTTTTGTAGGCATGCGCTACCAGCAACCCTTTGTAGCGGTTGTAAATTTCAACAAAAGCCGTTTGGTTGCCGGCCTGCATAAGTGCCACTAGCTCGTTATCCAATAGTTCCTGCAATGCCCCCATGCAATGATTACTAAAAATTAAAAGCTGGTTTTTATAATAAGATCCTGGGGTTACACATACATACAGACGTTGGCTGGTAAATTAAGAAAATTCGGCAAAAAGTACATTTCCGGGAGCGGGGCTGGCCAAAAGAATGTAAAATGCAAAATTTTAAATACTAAATGTAAAGGTAAATTACCATGAAACCGGGTACAGTATTATGTTAGTAGCGGTTTACTTTTACATTTTGCATTTTAGATTTATGATTTTACATTCTTTTAGCCCGCCCTGCCTCGCAGCTATACCGCCGGTATTTTTAGCTTTTGCCCGGGGTGTATCAGGTTCGGGTCTTTTATCTGGTCTTTATTGGCTTCAAAAATATCTTTCCAGCTTACGCCGGGATAATTTTTAGCTATTTTGCTTAAGCTATCTCCTGCTTTTACTTCATATACCTGTTCCCCTTTGGGTGCCCCGCCTGCAATACTGATGTTCATTACCACATCGGCCGAACGCATTTCAGGATCCAGCTTTTCATAGGTGTCCCACAGCTGGTCCTTTACCTGGGCAGCGGGCGCCGTACCACTAATGTACAGCACATTATTCTGCTCGGTTACCTGCAAATCGCTGATGCCGGCGCTGCGGGCCTGGTCAACCAGCTGCTTGTATTTTTCCTGTAAGCTCATGTCAGTAAGGTTTTATGTGGTTATTGCAAGGTGAGTTTGTTATGTACTTTCTTAGGCTTGGCTTCCTGGGCCGCCTGCATAATTTTACGCAGGTCGCTTTTTTTAGCTTTGCCTTCCAGCGTTACCTCTCCGTCTGTAACGGACACGGTTACACCCGAATAGCCTGCAGCGCTGTAGGTAGAGTCCAGCGTGTGCTTGAGCACATCATCAGGGTTAATGCTTACAGGGGACGGGGACGGAACAGGCACCGGTACCTGTACGGTAATGTTATTGGTGACTGATTTTACGCCTTTAACATTTTTTGCAGCATCTTCCGCTGTTTGTTTGGCGTTTTCATCATTCACCTCACCATTCAGCGTTACCACGCCATCATGTACAGTGGCGCTTACACCGGGGGTTGCCGTTAGCTTTTCATTTACGGCCTGCTGCAGTTTGGAGTCACTGGGTTTGCAGGCAAAAAGGAATAAGCCTGCAAACAGGCAGCAGGCCATCAGGATGTTCTTCATGGTTAAAAAGTTTTACAGGAATTTAATGAATTAAGGGCTAACGAAAAATTATTTTTTAATTTAAGTGCCTGTTAATCAATAAATAAGATTTGGTTTAAGCATAACAACGCCCTTGTACCCAATGCATAAAAAAAGCGCTTTGCCTTAGCTGTTATGCATTACAACGGGTAAAAGGTGTTTGTTATGCTTAAATCAATTTTCCGATATGAGCTAATGTATTAATATCACTTACGTTTAATTCAGCACCTCTTTCTCCTGCACAATTTCAATTCCTTTCTCTTCCTTTATTTTGGCAAAGCCACCTGTTACATTCCGCAGGTTGTGAATGCCCTCCCGCTTCAGCATAGAGCAGGCAATAATGCTGCGGTAACCGCCTGCACAGTGCACGTACAGGTTTTGGTTATCATCAAAATCCGCCAGGTTACCAGGGTCGGTCATATCGCTCAGGTTAAGATTGATGGCGTCTTTCACATGACCGTCTGCATACTCGGCGGGTTTGCGCACATCCACCACCACCAGGTTGGGATCATGCGGAATGTCCATGGCCAGTTCGTCCGGCTCTACGCTGATAATCAGGTCCCTGCTTTCGCCCGCAGCCAACCAGGCAGCATAACCACCTTCCAGGTAACCGGTAACATTATCAAATCCAACACGGGCCAGGCGTACTACGGTTTCTTCTTCCTGCCCCGGTGTTGTTACCAGTATAATTTCTTCATTAAAGGGTAACAGGCTGCCTGCCCATTCTGCAAAGCGGCCTTCCAGTCCAATGTTAATGGAGCCCGGCACAAAGCCCTCTGCAAACTCGCTGGCATTGCGGGTGTCCAGTATCAGCACCTCCCGCTGCATCTTTTCCTTAAAAACCGCTACAGACAATGGTTGCAGGCTTTTTTCCATTACAGCCTGCAGCGCGTTATAGCCTTCCTTATTGATCTTTGCATTTACCGGGAAGTAAGAAGGAGGAGCTGTAAGGTCTGTGGTTACAGCCGCTATAAACGCATCTTTTTCTGTTGCCAGCAGCGCGTAGTTGGTACGCTTTTCATCGCCAATGGTGCTGTGGGTGTCCGGTCCCAGGTTTTTACCGCAGGCCGATCCCGGGCCATGCGCCGGGTACACAATTACATGATCAGGCAGGGTTTTTATTTTGGTGTTCAGCGAGTCAAACAGCAAGCCGGCCAGCTCCTCTTTACCCAGGTTACCGCTAAAAAGGTCAGGGCGGCCTACATCGCCCACAAAAAGCGTATCGCCGGTAAACAGGCTGTGCGGCTGCCCGTTCTCATCCAGCAGCAGGTAACAGCATGACTCCAGCGTATGCCCCGGTGTGTGCAGCACCTGAAGGGTAAGCTCACCGATTTTAAATTGCTCGCCATCTTTAGCCAGGTATACCGGGAAGCCGGTTTCGGCATTTGGCCCGTATACAATGGTTGCGCCGGTTGCAGCGGCAAGATCCAGGTGGCCTGAAACAAAGTCGGCGTGAAAGTGGGTTTCAAAAATATATTTAATTGTTACCTGCTGCTCTTTAGCCAGCGTAAGATAATCATCAATGTCCCTTACGGGATCAATAACGGCGGCTTCGCCTCCGGAGGCGATAAAATAGGCTGCTTCCGATAAACAATTAGTGTATAACTGCTTAATGAACATGGTTTTTGATTTCTGCGAATTTACGAAGGTTTGAGGGTTTACTGAAAAGCGGCTGGGGTTATTAACTTATTTTAATATTCAACCTAAACTGATCATTCCGGGTAAAGCAACTATAAATAAAAAAAGTATTCTCCCTTGCGGGCGAATACTTTTCAATTCGGTATGACCATCTGGTAAGGGCTACAAATTTTTATTGTTTAGCCAACCAGTTCTTCCACAAACTTTGCCACTTCAGCGATACGCTGCTTGTTGATAGTATAGTGGATAAATTTACCATCTCTCTCGGTAATTACAATGCCGGCGCGGCGCAGGATGGCCAGGTGCTGAGAAGCTACGGACTGCTCCAGGCGCAGCTTTACGTAGATCTCTGTTACAGTCATTTTCTTATGATCTTCCAGCAGCTTTATCATTTGCTGGCGCAGCTTATGATTAATTGCACGCAATACCATCGCTGCCTTTTTAACGGCAATGTAATCCAATTTGATTTGGTCTTTTTCATTGTTACCTCTAGAAATAATAAGAGTATTAGAAGAGGTCGTTAATAATGTTTTTTCCATCGCATAATAGTTTTTTAAAATGATGAAATGAAAGGGATCAACGGACAGTTTTCAACCCACAACTGTTAGAAAACAGTACCGGGTATCGATTTATACAAAATTATAATATTTGTCACAATAAAAAAAACTTCTATACCTTATTTTTTCATATATAAATGTCGGAATGTGCTAAAATCCCATTATTTGACAATTTCATGACATTCTAGCATGAATATAGGAGGTAAATGTGCATAAAACAGGGGTTAAAACACCAAAATTGGCCAAAACATGGGAGCCGGGGGTGGATAAAATGCAGTAAAAAAATAAGATCAAAGGGTATTACTGCATTTTAGCAGGCGTATAAAAAGGTTTCAGGTAGTACGGGCTGAAATAAGCAACATCTGCAAACCGCCGCTGTTGAAAAGCCGCTGCTGACAAGGGTGCCAGGTGTGCTGCGCTGATATGGTAGGGAACAAATACAGCATGGCTGTGCGCAGGTAGCATTTGCTGCCATTTAGGGCTGCCGTTGCCAAAGAAATATACCTTCTGTTCATCCAAATATAGCTTAAATGCATCCGCAGTTAATATGAGCGCCTGCGGCGGCATGTGCTCATGCAAATTATTATCATATACGGCAGTATACACCTCCTGCCGGCGGGCATCCAGCAGCGGGCAATACAGCGCATGCGCATCCTGCTGCGCCGCTGTTATTCCCTGCGCCATCATTTGCAGCGTGGAGATGCCCAGCAGCGGCTTGTTCCAGGCATAGCACAAGCCTTTGGCTGTAGCCACGCCCACGCGTAAGCCGGTGTAGGAGCCCGGCCCCGCGCTTACGGCAATTGCATCCAGCTGGGCAGGTAATATATTTTGCTCGCGTAATATATCTTGAATAAATAAAGTCAGTACCGCTGCATGATCGCGCTCCAGCGTATTTTCCCGCAGCGATAAAACCTGTCCATCCTTTGCCAGGGCTACAGAACCTGTAGCCGTTGCTGTATCAATATTTAATATAGTTGCCAATTGTATTACTGATTTTGTGCTTCCTGCTGCAGCAATGCGCACACCTGGTACCGCTCATCGCCTGTAGCATTATATACGGCCGTTAATATATCACATACATGTTTAATTCCTATGCGCTGCGCCCATTCAAACGGTCCGTAAGGATAGTTGGTGCCCAAACGCATGGCAATATCAATATCCTCACGGGAGGCCGTGCCGGCAGCAGCAGTATAATAAGCTTCATTAATGATCATGCTTACCACACGGGGCGTTACCATGCCCACACTATCCTGCACCAGTTCATAAGACCAGCCCAGCTGCTGCATAAGGCCTTTCAGCAAGGGCTTTTGCCCATCATCCAGTATAGCCGTTTCCGTAACCTGGCGGTTTATAAAGTCCGGCAGCCAGTTGCAGGCTATGATATTAAAGCCGTGGCTAAAAGCATACCGGCCCATCAGCTCACTTAATGATGTTTTGGCCAGGCCGGCCAGCACCGGCACTGCCGGAGCTTTGGCATAGGCTGCTGCATGGTGCAGCGCATCATCCAGCGCCAGGTCAATCACCAGGTCAAAGGTACCGGGCAAAATTACCGCATCTATCTCCTGCACCCGGCGCACCCGGTGGCTGCCCAGCCCTTTTTGCTGCAATTCCTCATAACGGGCGGCATCGCCTACAACCAGGATGTGCATGTTTTAAATTTTTGCAAACGTATTTAATTCTTCTTAAAAAAAACGCTAATCATTTCTGCATATGTAATGGCAGGGAATGTGTTTCAGTTTTTGATAATGCTTTCTTACTATTTTTGCGCTATGGAAAAACAGATCATCAATACCAAGGACGCCCCTGCGCCTATAGGCCCCTATAACCAGGCCGTTAAAGCAGGCAACACGCTGTATGTATCCGGACAAATAGCGCTGCACCCCGAAACCGGCCAGCTGGTAAAAGATAACATTATTGATGAAACACACCAGGTAATGCAGCACATTAAGCATATACTCAGCGCTGCCGGTATGGATTTCAGTGATATTGTGAAAACCACCATCTTCATTACCGATATGAATAATTTTTCACAGGTAAATGAAGTGTACGGCAAATATTTCAGCGGTTACTTCCCCGCCCGCGAAACCGTGCAGGTAGCTGCATTGCCCCGGGCAGTGAATGTGGAAATATCTGTAATTGCAGTAAAGTAATTATCCGGCCGGCTGAAAACGGGATGCCGGTCAAGTCCCGTTTTCAGCCGGTACCGCAAGCACCGCTTATTATTTCCCGAACAGCTGAGCCGCCAGTCTTGCATCGTGCCCGTACACATCATCGCGGAAGTTCAGCTGCCCCTGGCTGTCAACATAGGCGGTAAAGTAGCCTATAAATACGGGTATTTTATTTTTCAGGGGTACATACTGCTCTTTTTTACTGTTCATTGCCTTTTCTATTTTTTCTTTGGTCCAGGCAGGATCATTGCGTAACAGCCACTCCGCCAGGTGCTGCGGCTCTCCTACCCGTATGCATCCATGACTGAAGGAGCGTTTGGTTTCTCCGAACAGGTAGCGGGCCGGCGTATCGTGCAGGTAAATGTTATACTCATTAGGGAACAGGAATTTCACTTTGCCCAATGCATTGGCGCCGCCCGGTTTCTGGCGGATAATGTACGGGAAATTGCTGCCGCTGTACCTGCTCCATGCTATGCTGCTTACCGGTATTGCCTTACCGCTGGCGCCTACCACCTCCATATTCTGCCGCGCCAGGTAGCCTGGATTGCGTTTTACAGCCGGCAGTATTTCATTACCCAGTATGCCTGGCGGCACATTCCAGTAAGGCGCAAATACAATGTATTGCATGGGCCGCGTAAAAATAACCGTGCCGGCGCCTGGCTTGCCTACTACCACATTGCAGCTCCAGGCCAGCTTGCCATTCTCATATGCATGCAGCTTAAACTCCGGTATATTCACCAGCAGGTATTCCGGGCCGGGATCAACCGGCAC